>VHCN01000042.1 GCA_016871675.1 Verrucomicrobiota bacterium | reverse complement strand
TGCCACGATCCCTCGGCCTTGCCGTTCCTCGCGTCGGAGGAAGCGGTCCGCGCAAAGCTCCCGCAGATCGAGCACACCGTCGTCGGCCACCTGCATTCGAAGCTGTTCCTCAACGTGGCGCGAACGCTCGCGGGGATGCCGCGAGTCTCCATGTTCGGGAAGTCAATCGAGCGCTACACCGTGGCCCTGAATCGAGCGCGCGGCTGGAAGCCGTTCAACGTGCGACTCTGCCCTGCCCTGCCCGGTATCCAGCTCCTGAATGACGGCGGCTATTACGAGGTGGAACTCGACCCGGCTGCGCGAAGGCCCGCGACGTTCAGGTTCCACCCACTGCCGCGCTGACCGGCTGGCGCAGCGCGCCCGCCCGCTCACTTCGCCATCACGATCTCGAGCGTGTCCTGGCGCTTGTGCGGCGCGTCTTCCTCCTCCTCGATGCTCTTCGGCGGGAGCGGCTCGAGCGCGACGGGCCGGTGGTCGGTGACTTGGGCGCCGGCCTTGTGGAATTTCACGCTCACGATGCGGCTCACGCCACGCTCCTGCATCGTCACCCCGTAGAGCACGTCCGCCATGCCGATCGTGCGCTTGTTGTGGGTGATGATGACGAACTGCGAGTGGACGATGAACCGCTGGAGGATGCGGATGAAGCGGTTGATGTTTGACTCGTCAAGGGGCGCGTCGAGTTCGTCCAGCACGCAGAACGGCGAGGGCTTCACCTGATAGATCGCAAAGAGCAGCGCCACGGCGGTCATCGTCTGCTCGCCGCCCGACAGGAGCGAGATGCTCGTGAGTTGCTTGCCCGGCGGGCGCGCCATGATCTCGATGCCGCACTCGAGCAGGTCGCCTTCGTCAGCGAGGTGCAGGTCGGCCTTTCCGCCGTCGAAAATCTCCGTGAACATCAACCGGAAGTTCTCCCGGATTTTCTCGAAAGTCTCCCGGAACATCTGCGTGGTCTGCGAGTTGATGCGGTTGATCACCTCGTGCAGTTGCGCCTTCGCCGAGAGCAGGTCGTCGTTCTGCGTGGTCAGGAACGTGTGTCGCTGCTCGGTCTCCTCATATTCGTCGATGGCGACGATGTTCACCGGCCCCATCTCCTCGATGCGCTTCTGAAGGGCTGCCACCTGCCCCGCCACGGCGTTCCAATCCGTCGCGGCACCGCTCGCGGCCATTTCCTCGGGCGTCATCACGTGCACCCGCGCCGTGCCTTCCTCGGCCACGGTGATGGTGATGCACTCGCTCCGCACGTCGTCGAGCCGGACCTGATACTTCTGCTGAATCCGTTCGCGCAGGTTTTGAACGGCCATGTCCTTTTGCGCCAGTTCGACATCCACGGCGCCGCGCCGGGTCTGCAAGTCGGTGAGCAGGCGCCGCAATTCGCGCAGACTTTCCTCGCGCGTCGAAATTTCGGACTCCTGCGCCAACTTCTGGCTCATCCAGCCCGCCGTCTCGCTGCTCACCTGCTCGCGTTCGATCCGGAGCCTGTCGATGGCGGCCCGCGAGTCCGTGTTCTCGGATTCCGCCAGCTCCTTGCGCTGGATGCAGGACGCGATCTCCGACTTGCGCAGGAGCACGAGTTCACCCTGCTCCCGGATCCGTTGCTCCATCTGCGGGATGGTTCCTCGGAACGACGAGCAAAGCTGCTCCTCGGTCGCGACCAGGACCTTCGTGTCGCTGACCTCGGCCGCGGCGGTCTCGCGCTGCTGGCGCAGTTGCTCAATCTGCGTGGTGACGGAAGTGACGGCCGCCTGGCACTGGTGCTCGCGCGATTCGAATTCGGCAAGCTGCCCGGCCAGGGCCGCCCGCTTCTCGTTCCCCTCGCGTTCGAGCGTCGCGAGGTTCTGGATCTCATAGACGACGGTGTCGATGCGGCTCTGCAGGTTCCGCTGTGAGTCTTCGAGCGAATGGAACTCGCCCTCTTGCTTCGCGACCGAGACTTCCTTCGTGCGCAAGTCCGTCTGCGCCTGCTGAAGGGAGGCCTGCAGCAGGGTTTGCTCGGCCTGCAGTGCGCCCCGCGCACGGCTCGCGTCGTCGATCTGTTGCTGCATCGCGCCGAGCTTCGCCTGAAGATCGGCGATCTGGTTCTTGCGGCCGAGAATCGAGGACGGCGCCGCGCCTGAGCCGGCCCCGTTCAAGTAGCCGCCCGTGAAAACGCCATGCCGGTTGAGCAGTTCGCCGGTCAGAGTGACAAAGTCATACTTCCCGCCGCACTCGCGCCACGCGGTCGTGGCCGTCGCCAGATCGGCAACGACAAGCGTCCGCCCCAACAAGGCGCGGAGCAGCGGGCGCACCGGTTCATCCGACTCGACAGCGCGCAACGCGGGCTCGGCATTCGCGGGCAGCGTCCCATCCGCGCTCCTCTCCGTGGAGGAGCTTCCCAGTCCAAGGGCAGCGACGCTTGCGCGCCCGGCCTTGTTCGTGGCGAGGTCGGCGAGGACTTGTTGCGCCGATTCCGGCTGCTCCGTGAGGACGAGTTGCAGGTTGCTGCCGAGCGCCGTCTCGATCGCGACGACGAGCCGGTCCGGCACGCGAATCCTGTCCGCAAGCGAACCGAGCACGTCACGCGACTTGCGCAGTGCGGAAAGCGTGCCCGCGCTGAAGCCCTCGTGGCTGGTCTGTAACTGGTCGAGCACGCCGAGTTGGGAACGCGCGCCCGCCTGTTCCTGCAAAAGCCGGTCGAGCGACTCCGCGGCGGTGGCGAGTTCGCGCCGGAGTTCCGCAAGCCGCGCCTCTCGCTGCTCGACGGAGCCGCGCTGTGACTGGACACGCTGTTTTTCAGCCTCCACGTTCGCCGCGAAGTTGCGGAGCCGCGCCTCCAGCCGCGTGCGCTCCTCTTCGAGCCCGATTTTTTCGGTCGAGAGTTTCTCAAGCCGGATGCTGTTCCCCTGCTTTTGCAACTCCAGCGCGTTCATTTCGTTTCGGACGCGCGAGAGCTGCTGCATCGCGCCGAACGCCTCGGATTGCGCGCGCCGGAGGTGCTCCTGCCGGGAAAGGAGTTCATTTTCGACGGCTTGCAGGGCGTCGCGTTTCCACTGAAGCGTGTTGCGGTGCTTCTCGACGGCGGCGTTCGAGACGGCGAGCCGCTGTGTCAAGGCTTCGAGCTCCGATCGCGCGACGCGGCACCGTTCCTCGCCCTGCGTGATCTCGCTGAGGGCGCGCTCGTTTTGCTCGAGCATTTCGCGCAGGCGCTGGTCGTTGAATTGAATCCGGCTCTCGTGCCGCTCGCTCTCGGACTTGAGCTCCAGGCCGCGGCGCTGGGAGTTGTTGATCTCGCCGTCGAGTTCGCTGAGGCGCGAACGGAGTTGCAGCACGTCGTCCTCGCAGCGAAGCACGTCCGACTGGCTCGTCTCCATTTCGATTCGCAAACGCGCCACGGTGGCGTTGCGCTCGGCGACCTCGGCTTGAAGCTGGTCGAATTGATGCCGCGCGTGTTGCGTGTCCAGATGCTGGAGCTCGATGGAGAGCTGTTTGTATCGGCGCGCTTTGCCCGCCTGCCGCTGGAGCGAGCCGATCTGTCGTTTCACTTCCTTGATGAGGTCCTGCACGCGGAGGAGATTCTGCTCGGTGTGCTCGAGTTTGCGCAGCGCCTCGCGTTTCTGCGTCTTGAACTTGGTGATGCCTGCGGCCTCCTCGAACACCATCCGGCGATCCTCCGGCTTGCTCGACAGGATCTGGGTGATGTTCCCCTGCGCCATGATGCTGTAGCTCGTGCGCCCGACGCCTGTGCCCATGAATAGCAGCTGGATGTCCCGCAACCGGCACGCCGTCTTGTTGATGAAATACTCGCTGCCGCCATCGCGAAAGACGCGCCGGGTGACGGTCACTTCGTTGTAGCCGAGTTCGACGCCCGCGGCGGTGAGGTGCGCCTCGTCAACATCGCCGATCGTCAGGGATACCTCGGCCATGCCGAGCGCCTTGCGCGAGTCGGTGCCGTTGAACACCACGTCGGCCATCTCGGTGCCGCGCAGCGCCTTCGCCGATTGCTCACCCAAGACCCATCGCACGGCGTCGGAGACGTTCGACTTCCCGCAGCCATTCGGGCCGACTATGGCAGTGATGCCCGGCTCGAAGTTGAGCGAAGTCTTGTCCGCGAACGACTTAAACCCTAGAACGGTGAGGTTTTTGAGATACATTCCGACGCTAGGAAACAAGAACTGCTTCGTGCTGTAAAGCCAAAAGGCACAACATTTTGGGGTCGAATCCACCCGCGGGCACTACTAATGGACAGCTCGGAACCCGGTTCAACCCCTCTCGAACGCATTTCTGTTGGACGCTTGTCGAGTCCGTGGTCAACTCCGCGCGCGATGAAACATCGCCACGAAATCATCCGCCCCACGACGTTTGTCGAAGCGCCTCGTCTCGGCCGACACCTCGCCATCGACGTCACGCTTGCCTCGGAAACGTTCCAAGTCTCCGGGAGCTTCAAGTTTCGTGGTGCTTACAACGTCGCGGCTGGCGTGCCGCATCGTCAGATCATCGCCGCGTCTTCAGGCAATTTCGGCCAGGCTCTCGCTTGCGCCTGCTCCATGCTCGGCAAGCGGTGCACCGTCGTGATGCCTGCAAACGCCGCCCATGTGAAAATCGAATCCGTCCGCGAGTTTGGCGGCGAAGTGGACCTCGTGGACACCTCGAAGACCACCCGCAAGCAACGCGTGCTCGAACTCGCGCGCCAGTTCCCCGACGCCTACATCGCGAGCGCGTTCGACGACCCGCTCGTGATCGCCGGCAACGCATCGCTCGGGCGGGAGATTGCGCAGTCGGGGCGCAAGTTCGATTTTGTCATCGCGCCGCTCGGCGGCGGTGGACTGACCGCGGGCATTGTCCAAGGTCTGCGAGAATGTGGCTCCCCGGCGAAAGTCATCGCCGCCGAACCATTGATGGCGAACGACGGCGCGTGCTCGTTGCGTGCCGGCCGAATCATCGCGAACGAATCCGAGCCGCCAACCATCGCCGACGGCGCGCGAACGCTCAGCATCGGCGAACACAACTGGGCAATCCTCCAGCACGGACTCGACCGCGTCGTCGAAGTCCCCGAGGCCGACATCAAGGAAGGCGTTTGCCTGCTCTTCACGCACGCGAACCTGAAAGCGGAACCCACCGGCGCGCTCGCCATCGGCGCGCTGCTTGCGGCGAATGCGGACTTCCATCGCCGCTCCGTCTGCTGCGTGATCAGCGGCGGCAACGTCGATCCCGCGCTGTATCGAGAGCTATTGGCTTGAGGCGTCCCCTGCCCTTCCCTAGCTTCACTGTCCATGAACGTGTTTGTCACCGGGGGCGCGGGCTACATCGGCTCCATCTGCGTCGAGCAGCTTTGCGACGCCGGCCACGCGGTCACTGTCTTCGACAATCTCTCCGAAGGACACCGCTCCGCCGTGGATCCGCGCGCGCGGTTCATCCACGCCGACCTCGCCGACCGCGACGCGATCGGGCGGGCCGTGAAGGACGCGCAGGCCGGGGCCATCATGCACTTCGCGGCGCACTCGCTCGTCGGCGAATCCATGACGAATCCCGCGAAGTATTTCCGCAACAACGTCGCCTCCGGCCTGAACCTGCTCGACGCCGCGGTCGAGGCGGGCGTGCGCAAGTTTGTCTTCAGCTCCACCTGCGCGACCTACGGCGTGCCGGAGCGATTTCCCATGACCGAGGAGTTGCCACAGCGCCCCGTGAATCCCTACGGCGAGTCCAAGCTGATGTTCGAGAAGATGCTCGGCTGGTATCAGCAGGTGTATGGGCTGGAGTTCGTCGCCTTCCGCTACTTCAACGCCGCGGGCGCGAGCGGGCGCTTCGGCGAGCACCACCGCATCGAGTCGCACATCATTCCGAACGTGCTGTTCGTCGCGCTCGGGAAAAAGCCGCACGTGGAGATGTTCGGCAACGACTACCCGACGCCCGACGGCACCTGCGTGCGCGACTACATCCACAACATGGACCTCGCCGCCGCGCACATCGCCGCGCTCGCGCCGGGCAAGCGCGGCTTCTTCAACCTCGGCAACGGCGAAGGCTACTCCGTGCGCGAAGTCATCCGCGCGTGCGAACTGGTCACTGGCAAGCCGATCAAGGTGATCGAGAAACCGCGCCGTCCCGGCGACCCGCCGCGACTCGTCGCCGGCGCGGCCAAGGCGCGGGCGGAACTCGGCTGGCTGCCGCGCTATCCGAAACTGGAGGACATCGTCGGCACCGCGTGGAGATGGCACCTCAATCACCCGGACGGGTATCCCGATTAATGCCAGCCGGTGCGTTTCTCCTGCAGCGCGCCCGCTGCGCTGCTTGGACTTCGCGGAAGTCCGCGCCTTGCTCGCAGATGTCTCGGTCGTGGGTTGCGGCTAATATCTTGGCACACTGTGGTCAATCTCGTCGGACCACGCGGCGATGCCGCCTTTGACACTCTTCAAATACTTGAAGCCCTGCTGCCGCAGGAAGTTCACCGCCTTGAGCGAGCGGATGCCGCTCTTGCAGTGGATGTAGTATTGCGAGTTGGGATCCAGCTCGGTGAAGCGCTGTCCAAGCTGGCTCAACGGCACGAGCGGCACGCCGACGATGTGCGCGATCTGTTGTTCGTCGGGCTCGCGCACGTCAATCACCTTGATGCCGAGCTTCGAGTCGTCGAGGGCGCGCTTCATCTCCTGCACGGTCACTTCGTCGGGATTACTCGCGGGCGTCGCGGGCTCCGGGACGATGCCGCAGAACTGTTCGTAATCAATCAGCTTGGTGATGCTCGGGTTGTCGCCGCAGAGCGGACACTGCGGGTCCCGGCGCAGCTTCAACTCGCGGAACTTCATGTCGAGCGCGTTGAAGAGCATCAGGCGGCCGACAAGCGACGAGCCCTTGGCGAGCGCGAGTTTCAAAATCTCCGTGGCCTGGATGCAGCCGATGATGCCGGGCAGCACGCCGAGGACGCCGCCTTCCGCGCAGCTTGGCACCATGCCGGGCGGCGGCGGCTCCGGATACAGGCAGCGGTAGCACGGCCCCCCGAGGTGCGGCGCGAAGACGCTGGCCTGTCCCTCGAAGCGGAAGATGGAGCCATAGACGTTCGGCTTCTTGAGCAGCACGCACGCGTCGTTGGTGAGGTAGCGCGTGGGGAAGTTGTCCGTGCCGTCCACGACGATGTCGTAGGGCGCGATGAGCTCGAAGGCGTTCTCAGCCGAGATGCGCGTGTCGTGAATGACGACCTCGCAGTTGGGGTTGATGCCCGCGATGGTTTCCTTCGCGGACTGAGCCTTGGGCCGGCCGACGTCGGCGTCGGTGTGGAGAATTTGGCGCTGGAGATTCGAGTAGTCCACCGTGTCGAAGTCCACGATGCCAAGCTTGCCGATACCCGCGGCGGCGAGATACATCGCGATGGGCGAACCGAGTCCGCCCGCGCCGATGCACAGCACGCTCGTCGCGCAAATCTTCTTCTGCCCCGCGAGTCCGACTTCCGGCAGGATCAAGTGCCGCGAGTAGCGCCGGATTTCTTCGTTGCTCAGTTGCATAAATCAAAACAGGATGCGGAGCGTAGTCCGACCCCGCGGGAAATCAAGTGGCCACACGAATGAACCCCACGACCACGGCAAGACTCATCCGCCGTCGCTCGTTGCTCCGCCCGAAGCTCGCGATGATTCTCGGCAGCGGCTTCCAGTCCATCCTCCCCCGCCTCGACGTGGACCGCGAATTCGCCTTTGCAGGCCTTCCCGGCTTCGCCTCGGTCGCGGTGAAGGGCCACGTCGGCAAGCTCATCCTCGGCCATCTCGACGGCACGCAAGTCGCCGTGCTGAGTGGTCGCGCCCACTTCTACGAGGGGCACGACATGGCGCGCGTGACGTTTCCAATCCGCACCTTGGCGGCGCTGGGTGTCGAAAACTTGCTCCTCACGAATGCCGCCGGCGGCATCAACCCGCGCTTCAAGCCGGGTGACTTCATGCTGCTCACGGACCACATCAACCTGATGGGCGTGAATCCGCTGCGCGGCGCGGGCGCGGATGGTGGCGAGCGATTCGTCAGCCTCACGCGGGCGTATTCGCCCGCGCTCGGCGGGTTGCTGGCGAAGGCGGCGAAGGCCGCGGGCATCTCGTTGCGACGCGGTGTGTATCTAGCGGTGTCGGGGCCGAGTTACGAGACGCCGGCGGAGATCCGCGCCTTTGCGCGATTGGGCGCGGATGCGGTGGGCATGAGCACCGTGCCGGAGGCCATCGTCGCGCGGCAGTGCGGCCTGAATGTCGCCGCACTGTCCTGCATCACCAATCACGCCGCGGGACTGGGATCCAACGGCGAGCTTTCGCACGGCGAAGTGCTCGACAGGTCCCGGCGCGAGGCGACGCGAACGGTCAATCTGCTGACGGCGTTCGCCAGACTCTATGCGCTCGACCGCGACTAGCGAATTGGTGGCCGCCGCGATTGCCGCCCGCGAGCGAGCCGTCGCGCCGTATTCCGGCTTCAAGGTTGGCGCCGCGCTTCGCGCGGAGGACGGGGCCGTCTTCACCGGCGTGAACGTCGAGAGCGCGAGCTACGGGCTGACCTGCTGTGCCGAGCGAACGGCCATCTTCACGGCGCTGGCCGCGGGCGCGCGCGACTTCAACGCGATTGCCATCGTGGCGAGGGCGGACGGGGGCGTGATGCCCTGTGGCGCGTGCAGGCAGATGCTTTCCGAATACGCGCCGGATGCAGCGGTGTTTGTCGCGGACAGCGCGCGTCCGGAAGCGGTGCGCAAGTTCACCGTGGCGCAACTCCTGCCCGGCGCTTTCGTGTCGGTAAACCTCCCGCGGCGCCGGGTTCGGAGGCGACCGGCTTGACCGCTGCGGGCCGGGCTGATACGCCAGGCGCCACTTCCAAGCATGACCAAGACCATCATCAAGCCCGCCCAGTCCGCGCCCGCAGTGGGTCCATACAATCACGCCGTGCGCGTGGGCGACCTGCTGTTCTGTGCCGGGCAGATTCCGCTCGACCCGGCCACGGGCAACCTCGTCGCCCCGGACATCAAATCGCAGACGGAACGCGTGCTCGAAAACGTGAAGGCCATCCTCGACGATCAAAGGCTCACGTTTGCGAACGTGGTGAAAAGCACGGTGTTCCTCACGAACCTCGCGGACTTCACCGGGATGAACGAGGTGTATGCGCGCTACTTCACGGGCGATTTCCCGGCGCGCTCGACCGTGCAAGTTGCCGCACTGCCGCGCGGTGCGAGCGTGGAGATCGAAGTCGTGGCCCACTTCTGATCCGCTCCCATGAAGGCGAAGTATCCCGGTGGAGTTGAAGGCATCGGCAGGCGGCTTCGCGCCGAGGGACATCGCATTGTGCAGAGGGGCAACCGGGCGCCAGCGGCTGAATTTGCCGGGAAGCTGTTCAAGGGACTCAAGTAACAAGTTTATGATCGATGTGCTGCTCATCGTGGCGGTTTTGCTGTTGCTTGCAGTGGTTTCCATCCTGGTCGCATTGCTGCGCCGACCCGCGGGAGCCGATTTCACTCCCGTGACGGTGCGACTCGAAGCCCTGGAGAAGGCACAGGAGCGGACCGAGCGCGCGGTGAAGGAAGAGATCGCCCAAAATCGCGAGGAAACGTCGGGGCAGAGCCGAGCCCTGCGCGAGGAGTTGCGCGATGTCGGCCACTCGATGATGCGGCAGATGGCCGACATGGCACGGTTGCAGCAAGAGCAACTCGGCTCGTTCTCGAAGCAGCTCACCCAACTGACGGAAAGCCAGGAACGCAAGTCCTTGGAACTTCGCCAGGCGGTCGAGGCCAAGCTCGCGCAACTTCAGACCGACAACGCCGCGAAACTTGAGGCGATGCGCCAAACCGTGGACGAAAAACTGCAGGGCACTCTCGAAAAGCGGCTCGGCGAATCGTTCAAGCAGGTCAGCGACCGCTTGGAGCAGGTGCAAAAGGGCCTGGGTGAGATGCAATCGCTGGCCAGCGGCGTCGGCGACCTCAAGCGCGTCCTCACGAACGTAAAGACCCGCGGCACTTGGGGAGAAATGCAGCTTGGCGTCCTGCTCGGGCAGATTCTCGCGCCGGAGCAATTCGCGCAGAATGTGCGGACCAAGCCGACCGGAGGTGAGACCGTCGAGTTCGCCATCAAGTTGCCCGGACGCGATGACGAGGACGGGAAGTCGGTGTGGCTGCCGATTGACGCGAAGTTTCCGAAGGAGGATTTCGAGCGCCTCGTGGACGCTGCCGACCGCGGTGATGCCGCCGGGGTCGAGCAGGCGGGGCGGGATTTGGAGGCGCGCATCCGCGCGCAGGCCCGGGACATTCGGGACAAATACATCGCGGTCCCGCATACCACCGACTTCGGGCTGCTCTACCTCCCCACCGAAGGTCTCTACGCCGAAGTGCTGCGCCGCCCCGGCTTGGCTGACTCCGTCCAGCGCGAACAGCGGGTCGTGATTGTCGGGCCGACAACTCTCGCGGCGCTGTTGAACAGCCTGCAGATGGGTTTCAGGACGCTCGCCATCCAGAGGCGATCCAGCGAAGTCTGGAAAGTGCTCGGCGCGGTCAAGACCGAGTTCGGCAAATTCGGTGACGTGCTGGACAAGGTGAAGAAGAAGCTCGACGAAACCAGCACCACCATCGAAGACGCAGCGCATCGCAGCCGCCAGCTTCAGCGCAAGCTCAAACGGGTCGAGGCGCTTCCCGCCGCGGAGTCCACCGCGCTGTTAGGCGATGCACAGGCGGCCGAAGCTGAAGCCGAACCTGGGGAGGAAGCGGCGGAACGCCGGGTGGACTGAAAGGCGGCCTACCTCTCGCCCCTAAACACGCTTACGCTGAGGGGCGGCAGGGTGAACTCGGCGGAGAACGGCTGGCCGTGCGCGGGGAAGGCTTCGGCGGGCACGCCCCCCATGTTGCCCATGTTGGAGCCGCCGTAGATGGCGGCGTCGCTGTTGAGCACCTCGCGCCAGCGTCCACCTTGGGGCAAGCCGAGGCGATATTGCACCCGCGGCACGGGCGCGAGATTCAAGAGGACGAGGAGTTGCCCGACGCCGGTCGTCGTCTGGCGGACGAACGAGAAGATGCTGCGCTCGCTGTCGGAGCAGTCCACCCAGAAGAAGCCTTCGAGCGCGTAATCGGCGTCCCACAGCGCGGCTTCGGCGTTGTAGATTTTGTTGAGGTCGGCGACGAACCGCTGGAGGCCGGTGTGAAACGGCCCCTGTTCGAGCAGCCCCCAATCGAGGGGCGCGTTGGCGTTCCACTCGCCCGTCTGCCCAAATTCGCAACCCATGAACAGCAGCTTCTTGCCCGGGAAGCACCATTGATACGCAAGGAGGGCGCGCAAATTTGCAAACGCCTGCCAGTCGTCACCGGGCAACTTGCGGTGGAGCGAGCCCTTGCCGTGCACCACTTCATCGTGCGAGAGCGGCAGGAGGAAGTTCTCGTGGTGGTGGTAGAGCATCGCGAACGTGAGGTCGTTCTGATGATGCTTGCGGTGCACGGGCTCGCGTTTGAAGTAGTGCAGCGTGTCGTGCATCCAGCCCATGTTCCACTTGAAAGTGAAGCCCAGCCCGCCGAGATACGGCGGCCGCGTGACCATCGGCCACGTGGTGCTTTCCTCCGCGATGGTCACGACGCCGGGATGCCGGGTGTGGACGAGGTGGTTGAACTCCTTGAGGAAGTCCATGGCCTCCAGATTTTCCCGACCGCCGTATTGGTTCGCCACCCACTCGCCGTCCTTGCGCGAGTAATCGAGGTAGAGCATCGAGGCCACCGCGTCCACGCGCAGGCCGTCCACGTGGAAGCGCTCGCACCAGAACAGCGCGTTCGCGAGGAGGAAGTTCCGCACCTCGTGCCGGCCGAAGTTGAAGATGAGCGTGCCCCAATCCTGATGCGCGCCCTGCCGCGGGTCCTCGTGCTCGTAGAGCGCGGTGCCGTCGAAGCGCGCGAGCGCCCACTCGTCCCGCGGGAAGTGCGCCGGCACCCAGTCCACGATCACGCCGATGCCCGCCTCGTGCAGCGCGTTGATGAGGAACTGCAAATCGTCCGGCGTCCCAAAGCGGCTCGTGGGCGCGAAGAAACCCGTCACCTGATAGCCCCAGCTCGGATAGAACGCATGCTCCATCACCGGCAGGAATTCCACGTGCGTGAATCCCATCCGGCGGACGTAGTCCACCAGCGGTCCGGCCACTTCGCGAAAGCTGAACGACTCGGTCGCGGTCTTCTTCATCCATGAACCGAGGTGCAGCTCGTAAATGCTCATCGGCGCGCGGAACGGATTCTGGCCGCCGCGCTTCGCAAGCCACGAGGCATCCGTCCACGCGAACTTCGTATTGTCCCACACGACGGCGGCGTTCTTGGGCGCGACTTCGTAAGTGGCACCGAACGGGTCCGTCTTGAGCACGAGATTGCCGTGACAGTCCTTGACCTCGAACTTGTAGAGCGCGCCCTCGAGGACGCCGGGCAGAAACAGCTCCCACACGCCCGACACGCCGAGCAACCGCATCGGGTGGCAGCGGCCGTCCCAGTTGTTGAAGGCGCCGACGACGGACACGCGCTGCGCGTTCGGCGCCCACACGGCGAAGCTCGTGCCCGGCACGCCATCCACCGTGCGCAAATGCGCGCCGAGTTTCTCGAAGAGGCGAACGTCCTTGCCTTCGTTGAAGAGGTGCAGGTCCAACTCGCCCACGGATGGCAGGAACGAGTAGGCGTCCCGCGTGCGGCGGACGTTGCCGTCGTGGCCGGTGATGACGAAATCGTAGGCGTAGACGCGGTGGGCCTTCGTGGTCGTCCCCTCGAAGAGGCCCGAGTCGTCCACGCGCTTGAGGGAGAACGACGGCTTGTCCTTCTCGTGAACGGGCTCAACGCGCACCTTCGCGGCGTCACGGACGAACGCGCGAGCCACGAGCCCGCTTCCATCGTCCAGCGGGTGCATCCCGAGCAACTCGTGCGGGGAGCGGAGCCGGACGTTCAGCAGACTGTCGAGTTCGGCGCGGGTCAGAAACATCGCGCACGGTTATGCCACACCGGACGAGGGCGGCGAAGCCGGATTTTGAACGCCCGCGCGCCGCCGAGTTGATGGCGCTGGATCCCCGCCGTGGCCATGTGAGCCTCCTCCGTGGTTGCCCGCGCCGAGTTCCCTGATTCCGGCGCGGACTTGCTCCCGTCCAACGCCGCGACCTCAATCTCACCCAACACTGCATCAGTCGTATCCTGCAAACTTGGCTCGCCTCCTTGGAACTCACGCCCCCCAAACGCCTCGCCGACCGTGGCGACAAGCCATGCTGTGGCACAGTCTCGGATTCGCCGTCATCGTCATCCTGACGCGCCCGAAGAGCCAGAACATCAGGCCGAGGAATTCCCCGCACCACGCCGGAGGCTGGAAGGAAGCACTGCGCGAACCGGGTCGCGCGCCGGGTCAGGAGCGCAACCCGACTTGATCCATCAGTTTCGCAGTTTCCCGATAAGCTTCCTCAACCCACTCGACGATGCGCCGCGGGTCGGGTGAATACTCGAGTTCGATCGAGACGACGCCGTTGATGTCGAGTTCCTTGATGGCCTGCAAATACGGCGCGAATTTCACAACACCGCGTCCCGGTGGAAGGTCGCCATGCACCTTGCCGTCGCAATCGCTGAGGTGAACGTGAATGGCGCGACCCTTCAGCTTTCGCACATCCGATGGTGAGGTGTCGCTCAGCACGAGGTGGCTCACGTCGATGTTCGCGCGGACGCGCGGATGCCCGCACTCGTCCACGAACCGCACCATGGCATCCACGCTGTTCAGCAGGCTCAGCCGGAACGGCTCAAGCTCCAGCGCGATGTCCACGCCGCGGCGGTCCGCGTAGTCGCCGAGGCGCCGGCACGTCTCGATGCCCCACTGCCACTGTGCGGCAGGCGGGATAACCTCGCGTTGCCAGACATATTCGCCGAGCACCAGCAATACGTTCGTCGCCCCCCAGGTCTTCGCGAGGTCGATGAAGCGTTTTGTGCGGGCGACATGAAACGCGCGGACAGGTTCGTTGAAGTCCACCAATCCGACGCTTACAACGGGCAGCGAGACAATGGGCAACCCCAGCTGTTCGCACGTCCGCGCGACGAGTTTCACTTCCTTCTGCGGAATGCGGACGGCCTCGGTGAAGATATCCACGCAGTCGAAACCGATCCGCGAGATGTGACGAAGGCCCGACGCGGTGTCCACCCCGGCTTGCTGAAACGCGCTGTTGATGATGCCGAGCTTCATCCTGGCCGGGTTTAAATTGGGCCGTCTAAGTGCTGGGTTTCGGCTCAGGTGCCGCGAGATCGCGTGCCGCAAGGCCGAACGCGGGAATGCCTCACACCCGCTCGGTGGTTTCAATGGCGTCCTCGACCATCGAAGTGGTGATCCCAAACTGGTTGAGCATCCGCGCACCAACTCCTTCGCCGTGGCGCGCCATTGCAGGCAGCAGGTGCTCCGGCCCGGCAACGATGGCGACGGGCTTCCAACCCGCGTGACGATACGCCGGGAGGTGGCACTCATTGACGATGAACCCGGCGCCGGCGATGCCGACACGAAAATCCTTCCGTGTCGGCATCGGGGATCCTGATTGCAGGTCGCGTTCTTCCATCGAGATCGGCAAGTGAAACTGTCCGCTATCGGACAGTCAAGGATGCGCAACGGTTACAACTGTTCACGATCCGGAGTCTCTGAGCGTGAGATTCTGAAGCAATCGACCGGGGTCTCATTCGCACAGGCCGGACCGGTGGTCCCTCTCGCGGCGGCGCTTGCGCGGTGAAGCAGCCCGGCGACTCGATCCAGCACGTGGTTCACCTCGATGCCCGCCAAACCCGCAGGGGCTTGGATCAATGTCATCCGCGCGGACAGCGGCCGCCAGATCGCCGGATTCGACGGTCCCCAAAGCACCGCGCCCGGCAGTCCGAGCGCGGCGGCAAGGTGGGTGATTCCCGAATCGTGCCCGATGAACGCCGCACACTCGTGCAATCGCACCGCGAGTTCCGCCAGCGGCCTGCTCTCGACCAACTCGACGCGATCTGGAGCGAGGCCGGCGGCGAGCCGCTGAAGCCGCCCGGCTTCGGCTTCCCCGCCAACGAGCACGAGCCGCACGGGCTCGCGCCGCAACAGCCCGGCGAGGAATCCCACCCACCGATCCTCCGGCCAGTTCTTGCGCTCGCTGCCGCTGCCGGGATGCGCCGCGACCGTCCGAAGGGACGCCGGCCGCAGGGGCATTGGGGAGAGATCGATTCGCGGAACCGGGTCCGCGCCGAAGATCGCGAGCCGTTCGAGCGGCTTGAGGAACACGTCGCTCGCGTGGACTTGCTGCGCCTCGTCCGGCCGGTGCGGCCCCGCGATGAAGTGCGCGGCAGTGTGGCGCTTCACGTTCTGCTCGAAGAACAAGTCGGGATCGTAGAGATAGGAAAGGATGAGGCTGAAGCTGGCGAAGTAATCCTCGAGACCTTGATCGAGCGGGCCGCCGCGTGAGAAGAAGCCGGCAAACTCGCGGCTCTCGATCGAGCGCACCGCGTCCGCGAGCCTGCCCGCGAGCGCAAGTTGTGCGATGCGCGGATAGCCGAGAACCTCGATGTGCGTGTCGGGAAAGTGGTGCCGCAGGGCCGTGAGCACCGGAAGCGTCACGATGAAATCCCCGATCGCTCCGCCGCGAATGACGAGGATGCGCCCCTTCGGTTTCATGGGCTCGAGGGCCTTCGCAGGTCAGAGGACGGTCAGTCCGAGAATCGCGATGAAGAGCCCGATCGCCAGCCGCAGGCCGCTGCCGACCCGCACCACGGTGTCGGTCGACGTCTTCCGCTCCAAACTGTCGCGGAGCCGCCAGGGCGAAACGGTCCACCAGATGCCCGCGATGATCCAGACGTAGGCCCACGTGATGAGCACGAGGCGCCAGACCGACTCATGCCAGCGCGCGGTATCGAGCACAAACTTCGCCGCGAGCATCAGCACGAGGGCCAGTCCGCGCACCGCCAGAAAATCCCGCACCAACACGCACGTGCCCACACCGAGCGCGATAAAGAGCCCGTAAAGCAGCGGCTTGAGCTTCGCGATGTCGGCGTTGGATTCAAGCCGCAGGTAGTGAAGCATCCAAAGCGTGGCGATGGCCATGAGCACCCAGCCACAGGGCTCGGAGCGCGGGAACTTGCGGAGCGCTGCGCGATAGCCCGCGGGCTCGACAAGCCCATAAACTTGCGGAAGCGCGAAGCCCAAGCCGAGGACGATGGCGATCTGGGAGAGGGTCATGCGGCGTTGTCGCAGGCGTCCATGTGGATCGCCGGATCTCCGTAGAGCGTGCTGCGGCTTGCGCGATCAATGCGCACGTCGAGCAACTGCCCGTGATGCCGCGCGCCACCCTCGAAGACTACAATGCGATTGCAACGCGTCCGGCCTTCGACACGCTCGGGATTCCGATGACTCGGCCCCTCGACCAGCACCTGCATCCGGCGGCCGACGCACTGGGCGAGCTTGCGCGCCGAGCAGTCGTTCACCACTTCGAGCAGGTGCGCGTGCCGGCGTTCGATCACTTCTTCCGGCACGGCGCCGGACATCGTGGCGGCGGGTGTCCCTTCACGCGGGCTGTATTTGAAGGCGAATACGTTGTCGAAGCCGACCTCGCGCACGAGCGCGACGGTCTGCTGGAGGTCTTCCTCCGTCTCGCCGGGAAAACCGACGATGATGTCCGTGCCGATCGCAATGCCTGGGCGCGCGGCGCGAAGCGCGGACACGATGCCGAGGAACCGCTCGCGCGTGTAGCCGCGATGCATCAACCGCAGGAGGCGGTCGCTGCCGCTTTGCACGGGCAGATGGGCGTGCTCGCACAGCTTCGGCAACCTCGTAAATGCCTCGATCAAGTCCGCGCCGTAACCCTTCGGATGCGGCGAGGTGAACCGTATGCGCTCCAAGCCCTCGATCGCGTGCACCGCGTCGAGCAGTTGCACGAATGCGGATCTGCCGCCTCGCGCGGGGACTTCACGGCGGCCGTAGCTCGTCACGATCTGGCCGAGGAGCGTGATTTCCTTCACGCCGCGCGCGACGAGTTCCCGGCACTCGGCAAGGATGTCGCCGGTCGCGCGGCTGCGCTCCGGGCCGCGCGTGTAGGGCACGATGCAGAAGGTGCAGTATTGATTGCAGCCCTGCATGATGCTGACAAAGGCGGTGACTTGCGCGCCGGATGGACGGAACAAGTGCTCGCGAATGGTCGCTTCGCTGCCCGCTTCGTCAGCGATGTCCACGACGTTGCGCATCCGTCCCGCGAGGATTTCGTCGAGGTGATCCGCCGCGTGATGGAATCGCTGCGTGCCGAGCACGAGGTCCACGTCCGGCAACCGCTCGATCAACTCCCGCCCCCGGCCCTGCGCCATGCAGCCCACGAAGCCGAGCACCTGATTGGACCCGCGCTTGCGCCGCTGCGCTGCGAGCGTCGCCATCTTGCCCAGCGCCTTTTGCTCGGCCTGGTCGCGGATGCTGCAGGTGTTCAGGAGAATCACGTCCGCGCCGGCCTCGCTCGGCGCGAGGGAATACCCGCGCGAGACCAGTTGCGCGGCCACAGCCTCGCTGTCCCGCTCGTTCATCTGGCAGCCGTAGGTCTTGATGAAAACGCTCGGCATGATCGAAAGTGCGGCGAACGCTACGCGAGGGGTTTGCGGTTGGGAAGGGGGAACATGTCCGCATCGCGCGGCCATTCCGTTCGCGGTCAATAGGTCGCCCGCCCGCCGGAGAGATCGAACACACCGCCCGTGGTGAACGAGCAATCGTCACTGCAAAGCCACGCGACGAGCGCGGCGGCTTCCTCCACTTTCCCAAAGCGCCCCATCGGGATCTTCGAGAGCATGTAGTCGATGTGGTATTGCTCGACCTGCTTGAGGATGTCCGTCTGGATGACCGCGGGCGTGATGCAGTTGACGAGGATGCCCTCCTTCGCGAGCTCCTTGCCGAGCGACTTGGTGAGGCCGATCACGCCGGCCTTCGCCGCGCTGTAATGGGCCGCGTTGGGATTGCCTTCCTTGCCCGCGATGGACGCCGTGCTCACGATGCGGCCGTATTTTCGTTCGAGCATGAAGGGGACGACGGCGTTGCAGACGTAGAACACGGCGTTGAGGTTGGTTTCGATCACCGCGCGCCATTCGTCCGCGGCAAATTCCCAGACGCGCTTGTTCACGCCCGCGATGCCCGCGTTGTTGACAAGCAACTCGACGGAACCGAAGCGGTCGCGTGTCGATCGCGCGGCGGCCTTGCACGCGTCGGGTTTCGTGAGGTCGAGCGTGTGCGTCGTCACTTCACCGAGGGCGCCGAGCGAGGTGGCTGCCGCGGCGAGCGCCGCCGCGTCGCGGTCCCACAGGCACACGCGCGCGCCGGATTCGAGCAGCCGCTTGGCGATGGCGAAGCCGATCCCGCGCGCACCGCCCGTGACGATTCCGTTCCTTCCCTTCAGGTCGAGTTGATTCATGGCACTGTAAAAACCGTGGGCGGAGGCTAGTGAACGATCCGGAAGGTGTCGAGACTTTGGCGGTGATCGCGGCATCTTGCGTCTTGCAAACGCCCGGCTCCGGGGCAATCTCCGGTCAACTCCAACCCAACGAACCCGAATGAAACCGCAACCTCAACGACTCCTCGCCGCCGCCGCGCTCCTCGCCGCCTGCTCGGCGCTCCAAGCCGCGGAGCTTGGCGACGCCGCGCCCGCTCTCAAAATCTCCGAGTGGGTGAAGGGCAAGGAACAGAAACTCGCCGACGGAAAAGGCAGGCAATACTTCGTCGTCGAATTCTGGGCCACGTGGTGCCCGCCGTGCCGCGTCAGCATCCCGCACCTCACGGACATGCAGAAGAAGTTCAAGGAGAACGTCACGTTCATCGGCGTCAGCGGCGAGGAGCCGGCCACGGTGAAGCCGTTCGTCACGAAGATGGGCGCGCAAATGGACTACGTCGTCGCGCTCGACAAGGACAACGGCACGAGCAAGGGCTACATGGAGGCGTTCGGTGTCGAGGGCATCCCGCACGCGTTCATCGTAGACAAAGCCGGCATCATCGCGTGGCACGGCCATCCGATGGCGGGTTTGGACAAGGCGCTGGAGCAAATGCTCGCGGGTAAATATGACATCGCCGCCGCACGCCGGGCACAGCTCGCCGCCAAGCTCATCAATCAATACGCGCAGTTCGTCGTCACCGGACGCGAGGCCGACCGGGCCGCCAAACTTGGGGAACAGATCGTAAGGGACGCCGGCAACGACGCTCAACTGATGAATGAGTTCGCGTGGTTCATCCTCACGGAGGAAGGCGTGAAGAACCGCGACCTTGCGCTCGCCATGCGCGCTGCCAAGGCCGCATTCGATGCCTGCGATGGCAAGGACCCAGCCATCGTCGACACGTATGCCCGCGCCCTGTTTGACACTGGCAAGAAGGCGGACGCCATCAAGTTTCAGAAGCAGGCGATCGCAATGTGCAAGGACGCGACCCTCAAGCCCGAGTTGGAGAAAACGCTGCGCGAGTATGAAGAGAAGTCGAAGTAACGCGCCTCCAATCCGTGGTTCATCATGCCTCGGATTCTGACCCCGCCGGCTTCGCGACCTACTCGTCGCCGCCGACGCGCCGGCGGAACGCCTTCTTCGACGAGTGACGCGCCTTCGTGGCGAGCATTCTCTCCTTCGAACCGCGGCTGCGCTTGAGGTTTTGGCGCCGCAGCTTTTCCCGTTCCGCGACTCGCGCGGCGGCGTTTCCCCTCTGCAACGCCTCGATCTTGTCGAGCAGGAGCGAACGCGCGAGCACCCGATTCCGGCCTTGGTGACGCGACACCTGGCACTTCACCTGAAGACCTGTCGGCTTGTGGACGAGCATCACACAGGTCGAGGTTTTGTTGACGTTCTGACCGCCGTGCCCTCCCGACCGCACGAACGTCTCCACCATGTCCGTCACGCGCACGCCAAGCGACGCCATGCGACGGGCGACCGGGTCGTCGGTCCCGGAGTTTGTGTCGCGGTCGTTCATGCCGTGATTCTGCCGGCCCGCGCCTGCGCTGTCCATGTGCCACTACACACCACGACGGGACAAAGGCCCGGCTTGCCCCGTGCGCGCACACAGCTACAGTGCGCTGAAGCACCATGACACTCACCTGCCACATCGCGCGCGCGCTTGCCGCGCTCACCCTCACCGCCACGCTTTGCACCGTGCCGCTCGCGGGCGCGGAGAAGCTCAACGTGCTGTTCATCGCCGTGGACGACATGAACAACGACCTCGGTTGCTACGGGCATCCGCTCGTGAAGTCGCCGAACATCGACCGACTGGCAGCGCGCGGCACGCGATTCGACCGCGCCTACTGCCAGTTCCCGCTGTGCTCGCCGAGCCGCGTGTCGATCATGACGGGCCTGCGGCCGGACACCACGCAGGTGTTCGATCTTCAGAAAGACTTCCGAAAGACCTCGCTGCCAAACGTCGTGACCATGCCGCAGACCTTCATGAAGGGCGGTTACTTCTCGGCGCGCGTCGGGAAGATCTATCATTACGGCAACCCCGGCCAGATCGGGACGCCGGGTCTCGACGACGCGGCGTCGTGGAATGTCGCCATCAATCCCCGCGGCCGCGACAAGGACGACGAGCCGATCATCACGCAATACACCGGCGCGAAGGGTTCCTTTGGCGCCTCCATGAGTTACCTCGCGGCCGAGGGCGCGGACACTGATCAGACCGACGGCAAGGTTGCCACCGAGACGATCAAGCTCCTCGAAGCAAACAAGGACAAGCCGTTCTTCATTGCCGCGGGATTCTACCGGCCGCACACGCCCTACGTCTGCCCGAAGAAATACTTCGACCTTTACCCGCTCGACTCGATCCGGCTCGTGCAAGACCCGACGAATGACCGCGACGACATCCCGCGCCCCGCCATCACCATCGCCAACCCCAACTACGGGCTCAACGACACGCAGCTTCGCGAGTGTCTCCGCGCCTACTACGCGTGCATCTCGTTCGTGGACGCGCAAGTCGGCCGGCTGCTCGACGCGCTCGACCGGCTCAAGCTTGCGGACAAGACCATCGTCGTGTTCTGGAGCGACCACGGTTACCTCACGGGCCAGCACGGGCTTTGGATGAAGCAAAGCGTCTTCGAAGAGTCCGCGCGCGTGCCGTTCATCATCGCCACGCCGGGCCAGAAGGCGAAGGGCAGGGCCTGCGGACGCACGGTGGAACTCGTGGATGTCCACCCCACGCTCGCGGACCTTTGCGCGCTGCAACCACCGACCCATCTGCCCGGACAGAGCCTTCGCCCGCTGCTCAATGACCCCTCGGCGACGTGGACCAAGCCCGCGCACACGCAAGTGTGGCGGGGCACATTTCCCGGCCACAGCGTCCGCACCGAACGCTGGCGTTACACCGAGTGGGACAACGGCAGGCAGGGCGCCGAACTCTACGACCACCACAACGACCCGCGCGAACTGACGAATCTGGCGGCCGACCCGAAGCTCGCCGCCGTGGTGGCCGAGATGAAGGCGCTGCTCGTGAAGAACTGGCCGGCCGACACCTACTCGAATACACGCGCACGCGAGGACTCGAAGGCGAAACAGAAGGGCAAGAAGAACAACTAGCCGGAACGGCGCGATGCAAAGACTGTCCAGGACGATCTGCGCCATCCGGCCCTCGATGCACCCGGGGCAAATCGCGAACACCGCGCGCTCCTGAATTTCCGGCGGGTGCCGCCCCGAGGTTTCCGCCACTGCTTTGGGTCGTCACGAATGGAGTGACAGTCCCGGCAGACGACGACTCCGGCACCGGACGTCGCGCCGCCGCGCGTGGAGCAGCGCGTGTGCGCGAGCCGTTCCTTCTGCTTGTTCACGGCGCGTTCGCCGGACTGCAACCGCGCACGCAGTTCCGCGGCGTCCCACGGCTTGCGACGGTAATCGTCTGCGCCCGCTTCGAACCCGGCGGCGGGCGCCTTTGCACTTGGCCAACCCGGGTCCCGGTGGCAGCCTGCATCCATCGCCCGTCCCTCAACCTCATGAACTCAAAACACGCCCCCCTCCGCCGCCCCTTCGCCGCCGGCTTGTTGATCCTCGGCTTCGCTACGATCGGCTTCACACAAGAACCGAAGAAGACCCGTCCTGCCGCGGCTCCAAAGCCCGCGCCCGACCTTGCCAACTACAAATACGGTCCGCACCAGCGAAACGTCCTCGACTTGTGGAAGGCGAAATCCGATTCCCCCACGCCACTCGTCGTGTTCATCCATGGCGGCGGCTTCCGCAGCGGCAGCAAGGAAGGCCTCTCCCCCGCCCTGCTCGACGGCTGCCTCAAGGCCGGCCTTTCCGTCATGGCCATCAACTACCGTCTCTCGCCCGAGGTGAGCTTCCCGGCTCACTACATGGATTCCGCGCGCGCCATCCAGACCGCGCGACATCACGCGAAGGACTGGAATCTCGACCCCAAGCGCATCGCCTCCACCGGCGGCAGCGCAGGCGCGGGCACGTCGCTGTGGATTGGCTTCCACGACGACCTCGCCGACCCGAAGAGCGACGACCCGGTGTTGCGGCAATCCACGCGCCTCACATGCATGACCGTGAACGGCGCTCAAAGCACCTACGACCCGCGCACGATCAAAGAATGGGTCGGCGGCCGCGCGCACGAACACCCCGCGCTCGAGGGGTTTTATGGCCTGAAGAAAGACGAACTCGGGACATCGAAGGCGCACTCAATGTATGAAGCCGCCGCACCCATCACGCACCTCACGCGCGATGACCCGCCCGTGTATGCGTTCTACAACGAACTGCCGCGCGGCCCGATGCCCGACAACGCCCCGCCCGGCGCGGGCATTCATCACATCAACTTCGGCCTGCGCCTCAAGGAACGCATGGACAAGCTCGGCATCGAGTGCATCGTCAAGCACCAGCAGGACGGCGTGAACGGCGCGCGCGAAGGACTCGAGTTCCTCATCAAACACTTGAAGTCGCAACCGCCTGCGAAGAAGTGATTCTCACCGCGCAACCGGTGTGTCACAACCCCAGCGACACGTGCTTCGTGTCGAGGAAGGCGTCGAGCCCCTCGCTGCCGAGTTCGCGGCCCCAGCCGCTTTGCTTCACGCCGCCGAACGGACAATGGCTGGCCGTCGGCACGGCGTCATTGATCGCGATCATCCCGGCTTCGAGCTGCTCGGCGAGGCGGAACGTGCGTCCGATGTCGCGCGTGAACGCATACGCGCACAGCCCGTAGGGCGTCGCATTCGCCCGGGCGATGACTTCGCCCTCGGTGTCGAACACGCTCACCGGCGCGATCGGCGCGAAGGTTTCCTCGATCATGCACGCGCTCGCGTCCGGCACGTCCGCCAGCACCGCAGGCGCGAAGAAGTTGCCGCGACCGCGCGCGACGCGGGTGCCGCCGCACAGCAACCGCGCGCCTCTCCCAACTGCGTCCTCGATCTGGCCCAGGGCGCTCTTGAGCGCGGCCTCATTGATAAGCGGGCCAATCTCCACGCCCGGCTCGAGCCCGTCGCCCACCTTCATCGCCGCGACCCGCGCGACAAGCCTGTCGATGAACCCCGCGCAAACTCCGCGATGCGCGTAGATTCGGTTCGCGGCGATGCACGTCTGGCCCGTGTTCCGAAACTTCGCGATGAGCGTGCACTCGACCGCGCGGTCGAGGTCCGCGTCGTCGAACACGATCAGCGGCGCGCAACCGCCGAGTTCGAGTGAAAGCGGCTTCACCAGGCGGGCCGCGCCTTCGATCAACCGCTTGCCGACCTCGGTGGAGCCCGTAAAGGTGATCTTGCGCACGAGCGGATTCTCCAGGAACTCGGCGCCAATCTCCGACGCGGAACCCGCGACCAGTTGGAACACGCCCCTCGGCAAACCCGCCGCGTGGACGCATTCGGCAAAGGCTGCGCACGAGACGGGCGTGGAACTCGCCGGTTTGAGGAGGACGGTGCATCCCGCGGCGAGTGCCGGCGCGACCTTTCGCACGGCGAGAACCAGCGGGAAATTCCACGGGCTGATCGCGGCCACGACCCCGAGCGGCGTCTTGACGACAAGATGCCGCTTGCCGTCCACGTTGTTCGGGATGATCCGCCCGTAAGCGCGGCGGGCCTCCTCGCCAAACCAGCGCAGGTGGTCGGCGGTCATCGCGGTCTCCGCGTAGCTTTGCACCAGCGGCTTGCCATTCTCGAGCGTGATCGCGCGGGCGATGTCGTCCTTCCGCCGCTCGACCTCCGCCGCGAGCTTGAGCAGCAGGTCGGCTCGATGCCGGCAATTGGTCTGCCGCCAGGATTGAAACGCCGCGTGTGCATCGCGGACCGCCAACGCCACGCGCCCGCGGCCGACGGTGCAGATGCTCGCGAACACCTCGCCCGTCGCCGGATTGGTCACGGGCAGGCTCGTGTCCGTCGTGACGAACTCGCCGTCCAGGTAGAGTGGGTGGGTTTTCATTCGCAGTTCAGTTTTCGCTCACCGCGATTCCATCGCCGCCTGCACTTCGCGCAAACCGCGGGTCATCGGCACGCGGGTGCCGTCGCGCAGCAGCACCACGTGCTCGCCGTTGAAGCCCGGCTGAAGTTCCTTGATGCGGTCCGCGTTCACGAGCGCGGAGCGGCTCACGCGCAGAAACTGCGCCGGGTCGAGCCGCGACTCGAGCGCCTGCATCGTTTCACGCATCACATGCGTTTCCTTGCCGGTGTGAAGCACCACGTAATTGCCCGCGGTCTCGGCCCAATCCAGCTGCTCGATCTTCACAAACACCGTGCGCCCGGGCGACTTCACCGCGAGTCGTTGCGCGAACGTGGGCCGCGTCGCCTGTTCCTTCAAGAGGGCGATCAGCTCGCCGGGAACCACGCCGCTCTCCCGGGCGCGCAACTGCTCGCGCGCGCGGCCGACAGCCTGCTTGAATCGCGACGGCTTGAACGGCTTCAGCAAGTAATCGAGCGCGTGAACCTCGAACGCCCGCACCGCGTGCTCGTCAAACGCCGTCACGAAAATCACCTCCGGCAGCTCGTCGCGGCCGAGCGCCCGCAGCACCTCGAAGCCGTCCATCCCCGGCATCTGCACGTCGAGGAACAACAAGTCGGGTGCGTGCTTGCGGACCGCGCCCACGGCGTCGGGCCCGCTCGCGGCTTCGGCGACGACTTCCACGTCCGCCTCGTCCTTCAACAAAGTCCGCACTCGCTCGCGTCCGAGCGGCTCGTCGTCCACGATGATGGCGCGGAGTTTCATGCGCGGAACGGCATCTCCATCTCCACGCTGAAGCCGCCTTCCGCGCCGTTGCGAAGCGTCACGCGGCCGGCGCTGCCGTAAAGCGCCTCGATGCGGGCGCGGGTGTTCGCGAGGCCGATGCCCTCGCGGTCGCGCGGTTGGTGCGGCGGGGCAAGGCCGCCGCCGGTGTCGCGCACGACGATCCGCAGCACGGGGCCTTCGCGCCGGGCGGAGATGCCCACGACGCCCGCGGCCGCGCGCGGTTCGATGCCGTGCTTGATGGCGTTCTCGACGAGCGGCTGGAGAATGAGCGTCGGCACGCGCGCATCGAGCGCTGCGGCGTCGAGCTCGCGCTCGACCTTGAGCCGCGCCCCGAAGCGCACCTGCTGGATTTCGAGATAGCGGTCAAGGAGTTCAAACTCGCGGCGCAGCGGCACTTCCTGCTGCGCGGAACCGTCGAGCGCGAGGCGCAACAGCTCGCTGAGGTTCGTGATCATTTCGTCCGCGGCGCGCGGGTCCTTGTGCACGAGCGTGGCGGCGGCATTGAGAGTGTTGAAGAGAAAGTGCGGCTGGAGCTGCGCCTGCAACGCCTGCAAGCGCGCCTGCGAGAGGCTCGCCTCGAGTTCCGCCGAGCGGCGCTGCCGTTCCTCGCCGCGCCGGTGATACGCGACGGCGTGCGCGAGGCAGACGATCACCCAGTAAATCGGCACGTGAATGCGCGCCCGCATCGCCGCCGCCCGGGCGGGTGACGGCGGCGGCGGCGCGGGGTCGCGCGGCTGGCCAAACAAACGCTCGCTGGCCGAGGCGGGCGGCACGAAGCCCTCGCGCGGGACGGGCGGATTGAACGCCGGGTTGGGCTGCGGACGGCCTCCGCGCACCATCTTGCCGTCCGTGTCGCGATTGAAAGGCTCGCGTGCCTGCGGGCCGGGCGGGTTGTTGAACTCGCGGCGTGGCGGCTGGGGATCCTGGCCGTCGCCGCGCGGTTCGGGAGGGCCGTTGCGCTCGCCGCCGTCGAAGCGGCCGGGCTGCTTTGGCGCGCCGGGCTGCGGCATTGGCTCACGCGGGTCGCGGCGGAAATTCGGCGGTGGATTTGTCGCGCCGCGCCGGAACGGCGGTTGCATCTGCCCCGCTCCCGGCGAGCCGGGGCGGTTCGGCTGCTCCGGCGGCGGAAGTTGCGCGCCGATGAACTCGCAAGCGAACACCGCAGCAACACACGCGGCGAGATGCACCGGCAGGCTGGCCTGCCAGCGGCCGGCTTCGAGCGGGAACTTCGCCGCGAGTCCGACCACGACCGGCCCGAGCAACGCCCACGGCAGCCAGTCACGCAGCGCGGTTTGGAACGCTTGATCCCAGGCGAAGCCGCCGGCGAAGACCAGTTGCGCGGTGAACAACCCGACCACGAGCGCCCACACCGCGTAAGCGAACGCCCAGCGCAAGACGCGCGTCGTGGAATCGGGCACGGGCTGCATGCGGAGATTAAACTACACGCGCCGCACGCTGTCGATGCGCGTCGCCGGCCATCACTTCCCGCTCAACTCGGCGGCCACCTCCTCGCCGAGCGCCCCGGCTTCGTTCAAGGGCCGACGGGCCTCGGCGCGCTTCGCGGAGCCGGTAGTGAACGAGATGGCGCGGAGATGGATTTGTTGCCCGACGACGACCGCGTAGGCGCCGACGGGCGTGGCGCAACCGCCGCCCATGCCGCGCAGGAACGAACGTTCCGCGAGGGCGCACTGGTGCGTGTTGAAGTGATTCAGCCGCGCGATGATCTCCGCGATGCGCTCGTCGGCCTCGCGAACCTCAATCCCAACGGCGCCCTGCCCGACGGCGGGCAGCATTTCTTCCGGCTCGAGTTTCACGGCCAGTGTGCCGTCGGGAACGGCGTCGCCGATGAGTTGGCCGTCGGGCTTGACCGTGAAGTTCAGCCGCTCCAATCCGGCGGCAGCGAGGACGATGGCGTCGAGCCCGGCCTGGTTCGCGAGCTTCTCAAGCCGCGTCGGCACGTTGCCGCGAAGCTCGACCACCTTGAGGTCCGGCCGCGCAGCAAGTAATTGCGCGCGGCGGCGCGTGCTGCTTGTCGCGACCACCGTGTTCGGCGGGAAGTCCTTGAGTGTGGCGAGCGGCTTGAACCCGCGGCGCTCGGCCTGGCCGGGAGTCCACTCCGCAAGGGTTGCCGCGGCCGCCTGCGCCCGCAGGTATTCGGCGTCGCGATAGATGAGCACGTCGCGCACGTCGGCGCGCTTGCACACGGCGCCCAGCTTGAGCCCCGCGGGCAGGTCCACGGGCAAGTCTTTCAAACTGTGCACGGCCATGTCCGCCTGATGTTTGAGCAAGGCAACCTCGAGTTCCTTTGTGAAGAGTCCCTTCGGCAGCGACGCGTCGGGGTTCGCGAGCGAAGCCGACTGGAGCTTGTCGCCAGTGGTCTTGATGACCTTCTGCTCGAAGCGCAGCCTCGGGAACGCCGCGCGACACTGCGCGAGCACAGCCTCTGCCTGCGCGAGCGCGAGTGCGCTGCCGCGGGTGGCGATGAGAATGGGACGCTCGGCGGGCATGTCACTTGTGGCCAAACGCGAGTCCGCCGCCCTGAAGATCCGGTCGCGACTTCGGCGCAAGAAGCGCCGCCGCCTTTTCGCGGATGATCCGCTCGCACTCGGCGATTTCATCCTGTCGCTGCTTCAGGTAGTCGTCCGCGATGGCCTGCAGGTCGTCGATGTTGTAGAGATACACGTCGTCCAGGAAGTTGCACTCGGGCTCGATGTCGCGCGGCACGGCGATGTCCACGAGCAACAGCGGCCGGTTGCGCCGGGCGCGCATCAAGGGCTCAAGTTTCTTGCGGTCGAGCACGTAGTGCGGCGCGGAGGTGCTGCTGATGACGATGTCCACGCGCTCGAACTCGCGCGCCCAATCGTCGAAATGCACCGCGCGCCCGGCGAGTTCCTTCGCCAGCGCCTCAGCGCGATCGAAGGACCGGTTCGAGACGAGGATGCTGTGCGCGCCACGGCTGAGCAGCGCACGGGCGACCTTCTCGCTCGTGTCGCCCGCGCCGAGCACCATCACCTGCCGGTCGTGCAGCGCGCTGAAAATCTTCTCCGCGAGCTCGACCGCCACGTTCGCCACGGACACGCTGCCGCGCTGGATGCTGGTCTCGGTGCGGATGTGCTTGGCCACGTTGAACGCGCGCTGGAACGTCTTGTTGAGCCTCGCGCCGGTGTGCCCGCCGCGCCGCGCGACGTCGTAGGCGGACTTGAGCTGGCCGAGGATTTCCGTCTCGCCGAGCACCATCGAGTCGAGTCCGCTGGCGACCTTGAACAGATGCTCGATGCTCTGCGGTTCGCTCAGCGCGTAAAGTTCCTTGTCGAGCGTGCCGGTCGCGTTGTGATGCTTGAGAAAGAACCCGCGGAGGGACGCGAGCGCAAGCCGCGCATCGCCGCCCGTGGCCGCGTAAATCTCGACGCGATTGCATGTGGAGAGGACGACCGCCTCGTCCACGACGCCCGACTCCCGCAGCGCCTGCAACACCGCCGGCACCGCGGCTTCCGCAAAGGCAAACCGCTCCCGCACCTCGACGGGCGAGGTGTGGTGCGAAAGGCCGACGCAGAGGAGAGGCATGGTTAACGGCCGGTCGCCGGTTGCCGGTTGCCGATTGAGGGCAACCCAATGCGAAACGCGAAACGCGAAACGCGGATCTTGGTCATCGGTGCAACTCCGACATCAGGTTGGTTCCCCAAAACGTGAGCAGCACGAAGAGAAAGCTGCCGACCACGCACCATGCGAATCGCCGCCCGCCTTGCGTGACACGCCAGCGCCACAGGACCAGCGCGAGGTAAACCGCCCAGACGAGCAACGACCATTGCGTCTTCGCGTCCGAAAACACCGCCGTCTGCCTCGGCAGCTTCGCCGTGAGGGCGAGACCGGCGGTGAGCAGCACAAACCCTACGACAAGCAGCTTGCCGATCAGCAGTTCCATGCGGTCAATCGGCGGCATGAGCGAGAAAATCGCGCGCATCTTGTGGTACTTGAGGTCGTGCTCCTGCGTGAGATACATCGCGCCGCCCGCGGCCCCGAGCCCGAACGCGCCGTAAGCCAGCAGCACCAGCGCGGCATGCAGGCTGATCCAGCCGCCGCCGAAGTCGGGCTTCGGGCCGGGCGGCGGGTCGAGATGGGGCATCAGCGCGAACACACCGACCGCGAACAACGCCGGCGATGCGAACGCGCCGAGGAATCGCAGCCGTTGCCACGCCCCGAGCAGCAGATACGCCGCGACAATCGTCCAGAGGATGAAGAGCGTCGCCTCGAACAGGTTGTTGACCGGGCAGCGCTCGAAGGAGAAGCCGCGCTTGGCCATCGCGATGGTGTGGAAGACAAGCGCGGCCGCGAGCAGGCCGTAATTGACGCGGCTGTCCTCCCGGAACCCGCGCCGGAACAGGAACACCGAATAGACCATGCTCACGCCGTAAAGCACCACGGCGAGCAGGAAAAACTGGCGGTCCGTCAACGGCACGTGGTCAAGTTGAAGCCGGCTCGGCGGTGGCGCAAGGAGAGATTGGCCCATTCCACAGATGACAGGCGTGGTTTTGTCCGTTATCAACAGGCCAGCCTACACCGCATGAACGCCTTTCCACTGCCATGGCTCCTCGTGGTTTTCTCGGTCGGTTTCCTTCCGGGACCGATGCCGTGCTGCGCGGCGGAGAAGCCCTTCCACACGGCGGAGCTGATCTTCCCGCTCGAGCACTGGCACAATCACGGCTCGTGCATCGTCGAGGCGCCCAACGGCGACTTGATCGTGT
>VHCN01000041.1 GCA_016871675.1 Verrucomicrobiota bacterium | reverse complement strand
GTTCTGGTTGAAGAACCCGATGGTCTGCTTGCTGGGCGTGGCGGTGAGGCCGATGAGGAAGGCGTCGAAGTATTCGAGCACCTGCCGCCAGAGTCCGTAGATGGAGCGGTGACATTCGTCGGTGACGATGAAGTCGAAGGCTTCGATGGGGACGGCGGGGTTGTAGGCGACATCTTTCGGGCGGTCGTCCGCGGTGGCGATCTCGTAGCCGGACTTTTCGTCGAGGTCTTCGTCCAGTTCCTCGCCGCGCAGGATGGAATAGAGGCGTTGGATGGTGCAGATGGTGACGCGGGCGACGGAATCGAGGTTGCTGGAGGTGAGGTGCTGGACGTTGTAAACCTCGGTGAACTTGCGGCCGGTGTCCGGCGCGACGAACTGGTCGAATTCGCCCTTGGCCTGCCGCCCGAGGTTGGCGCGGTCCACGAGGAAAAGGACGCGCTTCGCCCCGGCGTGCTTGATGAGCCGGTAGGTGAACGCGCAGGCGGTGTAGGTCTTGCCCGCGCCGGTGGCCATCTGCACCAGCGCGCGGGGATGGGCGGCGGCGAAGGATTCCTCCAAGTTCGTGATGCCCTCCACCTGGCATGCGCGCAAATGTTGGGCTGACAACGGGTGGGCCGCAGGCATGGCCGCAAGGCGAGCCCGGAGCGTGGCCGGTTCGGCGACCCACGCGGCGAGGGTTTCCGGGCGATGGAACGAAAAGACGCGGCGCGAGCGGGGTTCGGGATCGCGTTCGTCGCGGAAGAAAGTTTCGATGCCGGTGGATTCGTAGAGGAACGGCAGCGTGCCCGGTGCGATGGACTGGATGAAGTCGGGCAGATTCTCGGCGTAGTGTCCGGATTGCTCGGCCACGCCGGCCAGGAGTGTGCCTTCCTTCTTGGCCTCGATGACGCCCAGGGCTTTGCGGTCCACGAGCAGTAGGTAGTCGCAGGTGCCGGATTTGAGCGGAGCTTCACGGAGGGCAAGGCCACGACCGGCGGAGGGATTGAACTGCTTGTAATCCTGAACGACCCAGCCTGACGCGAGAAGCTGCGCGTCGATCTGCTGGCGGGCCTTTTGTTCAGGGGTCATAGAATTCCTCGTGCCCTCACAGTCGATGAATAGGGAAATCCTACGAGACCACGATGCGGAGGCAACGCCAAAAGCCCACCGTGAGGTAGTGCTACGGCACCGGTGTAAAGGACTCGATCTTCCAGTAGAGCGCCTTGGCGATCGCCTCCTTGACGACCTCGGGGATATGGCGCCTGGTGTCCAGAAAGTAACTCGTGTTTGGCCGCAGCTTCAGATCCGCGCCTGGGGGAAGCACCGCAGACTCGTCCAAGTAGTAGTGGTCCATCCACCCGTGCGGGATGATGAACTCGATCACCTTGTCAGGCCGGTAGCGGCGCTGGTCCTGAAAGCCGATGAGGCGCGCGTAGTCGGGGAATTTCCGCAGGTCTCCCACGCGATACCTCCGGTGACGCACGCTCCCCTGTTCCTTGAGGAAGCCTTCGATGCCGGGGAGCAGGTTGAAATCGTCGGCGATTTTTTGAAAAGCGTTCTGCACGGCGGCGTTCACGGCGTGGGTCTTAACCTTGCCCGCCCGATGGGAGGCAATGAGCAGCAGTTCCAAGAAGCCGATAAGCGAATTGAGGTAATGCTGCAACTCCTTGTCCGTCATGGGAACGACCCCATCGAGGTGCTGGAACGACTCCTTGGAGTAGCACTGCCCCATCGCGTCCAGCGCGGTCGTGCCCGGGCCTTTGAGCAGGATCTTTGGGTCTGCCTTCGTTGCCTCGGCGATGGCGTGCGCAAGCTTGGGGCTCAACTTCAGCGAACCGTTCTCAATGCGCTGGATGGCGATGGCGGAGCAACCGACGAGCTTGGCGAAGCTGGCCTGCGTATGGCCGAGGCACTTCCGAACTTGCCGGACGGGATGGATGATTTTGGGCGGCTTGGGCATGGCATACCTCGTATGTAAAAAACATTCCGCACCGGCACCCGCGACTTGAGCGGTCCCGCCGCTGTGGGGCTAAGTGGTGGCGTGCAAAACGCGCAACACAACTCGGGCTTGGTCTGGCAGACGGAACCGCGGCAACGCCGATTCACTCGCGGAACGGGAAGGCAATTCGCGCAACCCGACACCATTCATCAGAACGCGGCCACCGTTCGCCCACTGCTGCTTAACGCGGCGAGCCTGCGGCGCGGCAAGCTGGTGGGCGTGAAAGCAAACTTCACAACCAGCGGCGGCCCGGGACATCGCGAGATGGTCCGCCGCGCCTCCGCCCGCGAGTCCAGCGGGGCCGGAGCGAGTCAGGGACCAATCGTTGCCAGGTGCAACGGCGGCGGGCGCGGCGTCCCCGGCCGCGTGAGCAAGCCACAGGAGCAAACATGAACCAGCAAACCGCAATGGAACAGTTCTTGGCCGGCCGTCGGGTGGTCCTGGTCAAGTTCGTGGCGCACCGCCACAAGGAAATCCAGAACAAAGCCAAACGCACCGTCGGCGTGGTGAACCTCTACGAGGTGCAGTGCGCCGACGGCAAGGCACCCACGGTGCAAACGTGGTGCCCCCGCAGCGTCCAGAGCCTCGAACACGCCGCCAAGGAATGCGCCTGCCCCTTCACGGAGGGGCAGCGCCTGGTGGTCGAGTTTGACCTCATGGAGCCAAACCAGTTTGACGCCAAGAACGGCGTCATCATCCGGGCGACCAGCGTGCAGGCGGTGGAATGAACGTGGCCACCCAGGACGGCCCCGTGGACGGTTGGAGCGGCGGAGGCGCGCGCAGCGCGCGCCGCCGCTCCAACCATCCTTGTCCGAGAGGTGTGTCTTGAAACGGTGAAACCACGATGAATGGCGCGAGGAACATGGACCGGGAACAGCGGTTGAAGGCCGCGCAGCTGAACGTCGAGATGGGCGACTGGGTGCATTCGCTGGCCCCGTGGCAGGTCATCTCGCATCTGACGTTCACCTGGGAGGCGTCCGTCTGGTCGGCGCAACGGTGCTACGAGAAGTTCATGCGGACTGAGTTGCGGGGTGTCTCCTACTTCTACGCCTTGGAACAGAACCCCGGCCGGGACGGCTTCCATGTGCATGCGCTGTGGGTGGACTGCCAGAACCGGTGCCGGCGGGACATCTGGCGCGAGTGGTTTCACCGGTATGGGCGCAACCGCATCGAGCCGGTCTACAGCCGGAACGACGTGGCCGACTACTGCGCCAAGTATGTGACCAAGGAAGGGGCGTGGTGGGACGTGAAGCTGGTGGACCAGCGCCACCCGCGCAACGCCACCTTCAAGCTGGAGTGACATGCGCGACGACCAACACCGCTTCCTGACGCTGCGCGTGCTGCCCGCCCGGGTGAACGCAGAACAGGTGGCGTGGCTCATCGCCTGCCAGCCACACGACGTGCCGGTGCTGGTCGCCGGCAAGCTGCTCAAGCCCTTGGGCAATCCCCCGCAGAACGGCATCAAGTTCTTCGCCACGCGGGAAGTGCTCGAACTGGCACAAGACCAGAAGTGGCTGCATCGCGCCACCGTCGCCATCTACCAGCACTGGCACCAGCGCAACGCGCGCAGGAAGGACACGCCGGAGGAGGAGACACCGTTGCCCGCGACGTAGCCGTGGAGTCCAGAGGTCTCGACCTTTGGCCGGGGCGTGGGGCGGGCAGCCCCACCAAAGAATGAAACTCGCCTGACGAGCAAAGCTGTCAGGGGAAATTGTTTCGGGCGGTCACGCCGCGACCGGGGGCGATGCAACTACGGGTGCAAGAGAGGCAGAAGCGACACACCCACTTGCATTACAACAAGCGAGCGTGGCTTAAGCTTCGTAACTTTCAGTCATCATCTCCTGCCTGCAATGCGCGATTATCCTGGTCCGACCAGTAAGCATCGTTGTTAGGATTCATGACGTCACTCCTGTCATCGTTAGGGGACCGGTCCGGAGAACTGCCGCCTCGATCATCGCTGTTACTATTCGCACTCATAATATGCTTTTGGTTGGTGCGTTCGCATGCATACTTGTTACCTCCGAACGCCAGAAGATAACAAAGGCTTCTGTGAGCGGTTCACGACTGTGGAACCGAAAGGAATTTCTTGGTTAATCTCTCAGCTTCTCTCTCACTCCATTCTTTGGAGCTCTCATACTCCTCGTCCAAAGAGGTGCCTTCCGGGATGAGCAGGATAGCTAAGGCTTCGCGTCTTTGTCGATTCCGCAAGATAGTTGTCTGCGCCATCCATTCCTTGTTTTTGATGAAGAACTCGGTGGCCTGCCTTACAGCCGCTTCGACGTCGCTCACCGATTCCTCCAAATTCCACGTGCGGCAAACCATCGCCATGGTTGTGCCTTCAAACTTAAGCTCGAGTTCATGCCGTCCTTGCAGATGGAACGGCGTTTCAGGATTCCAATGAATGCGCAGTTGCTTGCACAACTGTTCCAGCCAGCAATTGTTTGGCACCGCGCTAAGTTCGAACTGAGCTTCGCACCACATGGAGGCCGCGCCCAGTTCCCTTGGGATTGGTAGAATCCGCATCCGCTTCTTGATGCTCACATACAGACCGGCATTAAACAGATGCATCGGTCGCCCCTTTCGCGCCTCATATTCCACGTCGCCGACCAAAAGGCGACCGTCGTCATAACCTAGGATTGGATTGTCAGTGGCGATAAAGCGATAGACTGCCATATGGTCCGTTGGAATACCCCGCTCATTGAGGAATTGGGCGATTTGGCGGTAACTCTTGTCTTTCCTCCTTAGTTCCCAAATGGCTTCGGCATATGATGCTAGGTCGCGCTCTTTGGGTTCGCTTTTCGCTTGCTGTAGTAGTTTGGTCGGTGTCATGTGTTACAACATGTTACAAAACGTGACAAAGTCAACATCAATTTTTGAGGGAGGAGATATCCTCAATGGATGCTTGGTTCTTCGCGAGCGGCCAGTGCAAAGCTCGGTCTGGGAGGCATTGCCTGCTCGTTAGGTGTAAGGCGAAAAATTTTGGCGGGGCGGTCACGCCGCGACCGGGGGCGGCTCGGCGGGACGCAGCGCGTATTCGTCGAGGCTCGGGATGTTCACCCGCGCGCCCTTGGCATAGGCGCGATGCACGGCGGCGGAGGTGTGGCCGAGAGCCTCCTGCGCGAACCGCTCGGGATAGCCCGCCTCGCGCGCCCGCTCTGCCCACGCGTAGCGGTAGCTGTGCAACGACACGCCCACGATGCCCAGCCGCTGACACCGCCGAGCAAAGCGCGTCGCCCGGTCGGCGGAACTGATCTGCGCGAAGTGCGGGAACAACAGCCCTTCGCTCGGCCGCTGCTTGAGCAAGGCCGCCACCGCCTCACCGAAACGCTGAATCGCCAGCGTGCCCGTCTTCTTCCGGTAATAGCTGAGCGTGCGGTTGGGCCAGTCCAGGTTCGCCGTGGTCAACGCGGCCAAGTCCACCTGCGCCGCGCCGACGTGCCAGAGCAGCTCCAGGAACGCGCGCCACTCGACGTTCTTCTCCGCCGCGAGGATGCGCTGCGCCTCCTCGGCGGTGATGGCGCGCCGGGACTCGAAGCGCAGCTTGGGCCACTGCCGGTGCATGAGCAGCGGCCACGGCAGCCAGCCCATGCCCAAGGCGAAACTGTGGAGCCGCCGCAGAAACACGTTCGTCGAGATCGTGCCGGACTGAAGCACTTTCAAGAACGTATCCGCGCGCGTCTCGATGACAGGCAGATGGCGCAGCGCGTCGAAGGGCGCCTCGCGGAACGCGCTCTCGTAACGCGCGGCGGTGAGCGGCGCGCTGGCCGTCTTGGCGCGCATCAGCTCGTCCATGACGAACTGCCACGAGCGCTGGCTGATCTCCGGATCGGCGGCGACGAGATAGGCGCGGGCCAGGTGCGCGTTGAACGCGGGTTGATAGGCGGCCTCGTTGTGCGCGTGGAGCAGGCGGAGGGCTTCGGCGCGGTCGGACGTGCCGAGGCTCTCCTGCTTGCCGGTGGAGTTGTCTTCGAGGTAGAAGCGGCCATTGCAGCCGCGCTGATACATACGGAACCGGGGCTTCATAACTTTGTGGGTTATGAGCGTAGGGCGGGGAACCGTGACTGGTTAGCGGCTACTGGGGCAGTGGTGGGCGAGGGGTGGCGAATTACGCCACCGCAACACGCCTCACTGACAGCGCTGCTGGCAAACCTCCACCGAACTTGTAGCAGCCCGTTGGTGCACACGCACTTGGGCCGAAAGGCGGGCGACCAAGCTCAGCGACGGCCTCGGCGGCGGCGGTGGAGCGCACGGTGCGCTCACGAATTCCCGCGACGCTCGAACGCACGGCGGAGAGGCCGTTCGCTGCAGCGCCCTGGTTAGGCTGCAACTTTCTCATGTCATCCTCTCACCATCTGCGTCGTGGGTGACGCTCAACAAGTCAACGAGCACCCAAATGAACGTAATAACGAGACCAATAATGATCCAGCCGAGCAAGAGCGTGATAATCAACTGGGCTGCGCCGCGTCCGTGATAACCAGCGTAGAAATTGTGGACGCCAATGAGTCCAAAGAAAAGACCAAGTATGATATAAACGCCTCTGCTCTTCGCTGGCCGCACGACAACCATGCTGGGCTGCTGAGGAAGTGCCGCCAGAGGTGGTGGCTTGGCTGGTGGCTCAAGCTCATGCAAAATGGAACTCAATGGCCGCCACTCGGCATCATCCTCCCGACAGTGCATCGTCTTCGTCGTAATGCTGCCTGTGTTCCACATCGAGCGTAGCTGTCCGATTGTGAATGGCCCTTTCGTGTCGTCGCCTTCGAGGATGTAGTAGCTCATGGTGTGTGGTGCGGCCTAACGCCAGAACTGAGCGACGCGGGCGGCCCAGCGCGACCATATTGGCAACTGACGTGGCCCGCCCGCGTTCGCTCCAGTGATTTTGTTAGCCGGCGTCATTTGTAATATGTCTTCAGCCAGTTTGGATCTACTGCGCCTCGTATCACCTTATTCACGGTCAATCGCCCTATCACCTTGCCGTCTTTCACGATGAGTGGCGGCGACGAAGACACTCGATTGAATGGGCTGTGACGGGCCACTTCACCACCAAAACGACCAACCTGATTCCAAATCGATGTGGACGAAACTACGCTGCCATATCGTCCGACATCATTAAAAATGGAATCGGACGCCACTTCGTTCGATATCTTTCCCAGGAACGTGCTCTCGTCATCGTCAGCAATAATGGAAGCTCCATCGAACCTCTCATGCACTTTGATTGAGAGCGCCAACTGAAGCTCTTCAATCGAAAGGCTAAGCGCAGGGGCAAGCTTCGCCTTGAGTTCGGCCATTTTTGCCTGCCGATTGTCCTGTGCGACGGAGAAAGAAACGATGCCGCCAAGGACGGCAGCGCAAGCAACGAGGTAGTAGCGATGTTTCATATTTGGCTAACAGTTTAGTGAACCGCAATTCCTGCGGTTTTATTGTTGAGTGCGGTTCTATTGGCAGGGTATCCCTTTGTCCAGCAAGAATTTGGACTATTGTGGGGTGCCGGGGTTGACTACCGCCATGCGGCGGCAGGTGGTGGTGCGGGACGCCAAGAGGTTCAAGGACCGGGTGACGATGGTGCCGGCTTGGCTTAGACCGCAGCCGGGGCGGGGGCGCTGCCGAGGTCGGGCGGGAGCTTGGGATGGGCGGGCTTGGGCACTTCGGGCAGGGGTGTGCCGGCGGGCGCGCCCATCATGGGGCCGACGTCCTTGGGCGGCTCGGGCGGGTCGAAGCGGCCGGTGCGGATGATTTGCTCGACTTGCGTGCCGTCGAGGGTCTCGTGTTCGAGGAGCGCGCCGGCGATGAGTTCGAGTTTGTCGCGGTTCTCGGTGATGAGGCGCAGGGCTTCGTTGTAGCTGGTGTCGATGATGCGCTTGACCTCGGCGTCGATTTGCTGGGCCATCTGCTCGGAGTAGTCTTTGTGCCGGGCCATTTCGCGGCCGAGGAAGACGAACTCGCCGCTGTCGCCGTATTGGACCATGCCGACTTTTTCGCTCATGCCGAACTGGGTGACCATGGCGCGGGCCATCTTGGTGGCTTGCTGGATGTCGCCCGCGGCGCCGGTGGAGATGTCGCCGGAGAACATCTCCTCGCCGATGCGGCCGGCCATGGCCATGGTGATGCTGTCGAGCATCTCCTTCTTTTGGTGGTTCCACACGTCGTCCTTGGGGAGCCACATGGTGGTGCCGAGGGATTGTCCGCGCGGGATGATGGTGACTTTGTGAAGGGGGTGCGTGTGCTTGAGCAGGACGTTGACGAGGGCGTGGCCGGCCTCGTGCCAGGCGGTGCGTTTCTTGTCTTCGTCGCTCATGGCGAGGGTGCGGCGTTCGCGGCCCCAGCGGACTTTGTCGCGGGCTTCCTCGAGTTCTTCCATGCCCACGGATTTCTTGTTCATGCGGGCGGCGAGGAGGGCGGCTTCGTTGAGCAGGTTGGCGAGTTCGGCGCCGCTGTAGCCGGGGGTGCCGCGGGCGATGACGGAGAGGTCGGCGTCGGGGCCTAGTTTCACGTTTTTGGCGTGGACTTTGAGGATGGCTTCGCGGCCGCGCACGTCGGGGAGGTTGACGGTGATCTGGCGGTCGAAGCGGCCGGGGCGCAGGAGCGCGGGGTCGAGGACGTCGGGGCGGTTGGTCGCGGCGATGATGATGATGCCCTCGGTGGTGTCGAAGCCGTCCATCTCGACGAGGAGGGCGTTGAGGGTCTGTTCGCGCTCGTCGTTGCCGCCGCCGAGGCCGTGTCCGCGCGAGCGTCCGACGGCGTCGATCTCGTCGATGAACACGAGGCAGGGGGTGTTTTTGCGCGCCTGTTCGAACATGTCGCGCACGCGGCTGGCGCCGACGCCGACGAACATCTCGACGAAGTCGGAGCCGCTGATGCTGAAGAAGCTGGCGTCGGCCTCGCCGGCGATGGCCTTGGCGAGGAGGGTTTTGCCGGTGCCGGGCGCGCCGATCATGAGGATGCCCTTGGGGATGCGGCCGCCGAGTTTCTGGAATTTCTTGGGATCCTTGAGGAATTCGACGAGTTCGGAGACTTCGTCCTTGGCTTCCTCGACGCCGGCGACGTCCTTGAACGTGACCTTGTTCTTGTCCTTGCTGAGCATGCGCGCCTTGGACTTGCCGAAGGAGAGCGCGCCTTTGCCGGCCATCTTGATCTGGCGGATGAAGAAGAAGTAGATGAATGCCGCGACGAGCAGGAAAGGGAGCAGCGTGAGGAGCAGGCTCATGAGCATCGTGTTGGGCTCCTCGGTTTCGAACTTGCCGCCGTCAAGCAGGCGCTCGACGGTCTCGCCGCGCAGAAACGTCTTGATGCGGAACGGCACGCGCTTTTGCTGGCCGTCCTCGCCCATCACGGGTTTGCCGTCGGGCTCGGTGGCGAGGTATTTGCCGGTGATTTCACGCAGGTCGGAGGTCTGCGGGCTGAAGGTGATCTTGGCGCCGGGCTCGAGGCGGCCCTCCTCGACGAGGGCCATGAACTTGCCGTAGGTGATGGTCGACGGCCGCATCGGTCCCTTCTCGCGCAGCACGATGAGGAGCGGCAACGAGCCGAAGATCAGCAACCAGATGATCCAATGGCGGGCGCCACCGCGACCTTCATCGTTGTCGCCGTTGCGGTCGGGTTTGGGGCGATTTTCGTCGGCCATGTTTGACAAAAGTTGCGCGGACGATATCACGGGAGGTTGAGCCGCGCAAAGCATATCCTTCGGAAAACACGGTGCTTCCGCGAGCCTGTCCCGCCGCGCCCCGCTCCAATATACACTTTGACGCCCCCCCCTCGTTCCCGTAGCTTCCCCCGACTGTTTTTTAGAAATGCTCGGCTTCATCTTCAGAAAAATCATCGGCTCGAAGAACGACCGCGAGGTCAAGCGGATGCGTCCGGTCGTGCGGCAGATCAACGAAATCGAGCTCACGCTGCAGCCGCTCCCGGCAGACGTGTTGCGCGAGAAGACCGCTGCCTGGAAGGCCGAACTGTCGCAAATCAAGGACGACGCCGAGCTCGCCCGGCGGCTCGATGAAATCCTGCCCGAAGCGTTTGCCGTCGTGAAGAACACCTGCCGGCGGCTGTGCGGGACGGAAGTGCCGGTGCGCGGCCATCCGCTCAAGTGGGAGATGGTGCCGTTCGACGTGCAGCTCATCGGCGGCATGGCGCTGCACCGGGGAACGATCTCCGAAATGGCCACGGGCGAGGGCAAGACGCTCGTCGCCACGCTGCCGGTCTTCCTCAACGCCCTGTCGGGCCGCGGCGTGCATGTCGTGACCGTGAACGACTATCTTGCCGCGCGCGACAGCGAGTGGATGGGGGCCGTCTACAAGTTCCTTGGCCTCACGGTCGGCTGCATCCTGCACGACCAGTCGCCGAGTGTCCGGCGCGAGCAATACCACTGCGACATCACCTACGGCACGAATGCCGAGTTCGGCTTCGACTACCTGCGCGACAACGGCATGGCCACAAGTCTTGAGGAGCAGGTGCAGCGCGGCCACCACTTCGCCATCGTGGACGAGGTGGACTCGATCCTCATCGACGAAGCACGCACCCCGCTCATCATCAGCGGGCCCGCGGTCGCGGCCGCGGACAACAAGAATTACGACGAGCTCAAGCCCGCCATCGAATCGCTCGTGCGCGCGCAGGTCCGGCTGTGCGACAGGGTGCTCGACGACGCCGCGAAAATCGTGAAACGCCTCCGCCCCGAGGACGGGCCGCCGCCGGCGAATCCCGAAGCGCTCGAGCGCGAGTTGGGAATGCTGCTTTTCCGCGTGAAGACCGGCCAGCCGAAGTCTCACGGGCTCCTGCGGCTGCTCGAAGACCCCGAGAACCTCAAGCTCATGAACAAGTATGAGCTCGAACTCCACGCCGACCAGAAGAAGGTCGAGCTCTACGCGCAAAAGGAGGAGCTGTTCTTCGCCATCGAGGAGAAGAGCCACGAGGCGGACCTGACCGAGAAAGGGCGGAAATTCCTTTCACCGAGCGACCCGGACGGCTTCGTGATGCCGGACATCATCATGGCCTTCCACGAGATCGATCACGGCCCCGAGGCCGACGCGCGCAAGCGCATGGAGGCGAAGGCCAAGGTGCAGGCGGACTTCGAGGTGAAGGCCGAGAAAATCCACACCATCAGCCAGCTCCTCAAGGCCTACTGCCTCTACGAGCGCGAAGTGCAATACGTCGTGCTCGAAAACAAGGTCATCATCGTGGACGAGCACACCGGCCGCCTCATGACCGGCCGGCGCTGGAGCGACGGACTGCACCAGGCGGTCGAGGCCAAGGAAGGCGTCGAGATCGAGCGAGAAACGCAGACGCTGGCCACGATCACGATCCAGAATTACTTCCGCCTCTACCACAAACTCGCGGGCATGACGGGCACCGCCGAGACCGAGGCGCAGGAGTTCCTCGACATCTACAAGCTCGGCTGCCTCGTCATCCCGACAAACCGCCCCGTCGCGCGCACCGACCGGAACGATTCCGTCTACAAGACCAAGCGCGAGAAATACGAGGCCGTCACTGGCGAAATCCAGCGCATCCACTCTGAGGGCCGACCGATTCTTGTCGGCACCATTTCCGTCGAGGTCAGCGAGTTGCTGTCCAAGATGCTGAAAAAGGCCGGCATCATCCACTCCGTCCTCAACGCGAAGTATCACCAGCAGGAAGCCGAGATCGTCTCGCGCGCGGGCCAGCGCGGCAGCGTGACCATCGCCACGAACATGGCCGGCCGCGGCACCGACATCAAACTCGGTCCCGGCATTGCAGAACTCGGCGGCTTGCACGTGCTCGCCACCGAACGGCACGAGTCGCGCCGCATCGACCGCCAGCTCCGCGGCCGTTGCGCGCGCCAGGGCGACCCCGGCTCGTCGCATTTCTTCCTCTCGCTGGAGGACGACCTGATGCGGCTCTTCGGCTCCGACCGCATTGGCAAGGTCATGGAGCGGCTCGGGCAGGAGGAAGGCCAGGAGCTCGAGCACCCGCTCCTCAACCGCTCCATCCAGACTGCCCAAAAGCGCGTCGAACAGCACAACTTCCAGGCCCGCAAGCGCACGCTCGAATACGACGACGTGATGAACAAGCAGCGCGAAGTCATCTACGGCTTCCGCAACGAGATCATCCTCGGCCACGACGTGCGCGACCGGCTCATGGACATCATGGAGGAGGTCGTGCTGGACAAGGTCGCCCAGTTCACGAACGCCGAGGTGGACCCACATGAGTGGAACATCCGCGGCCTCTCCGACTGGGTCGGGCTCACGTTCCCGATCCCGATGACCGAGCAGCAAATCACGGAGACCGCCGACAAGGCCTCGGAACTTCCCCTGACCGGGTCGCTCTACGACGGGCTCACGGCCGGGCAGTTTGCGATCTGCACCTTCATCGCCAAGGCCGTTCGCGACGCCTACGAGTTGAAGATCGGGTTTGAGGACGCCGAACAACTCAAAAGCATCGAGCGCTACACGATCCTCAGCGCCGTGGACAAGTTGTGGCAGGAACACCTCTACGCGATGGACGGCCTCCGCCACAGCATCGGCTTGCGCGGCTACGGCCAGCGCGACCCGCTCATCGAATACAAGATCGAGGCGAGCAAGGTCTTCGACGACCTCATGGTCAGCATCAAGTCCGAGATCTGCCACAACATCTTCCGCAGCGCCTCGTCGCTCATGGCGTTCGAGAATTTCCTCCGCAACATCCCGCAGGTCACGAGCCATCAGGAAACCAGCGCGTTCGGCCCGACCGGCCAGGCGGACCAGCAGAAAGCCTCCGACGTCGTCAGCGAGGCCGCAGTCGCGGCGGAAGCCGAGAAGGCCCGGCCCATCCGCACCGGCCCGAAGGTCGGCCGCAACGACCCTTGCCCTTGCAACAGCGGGAAGAAGTTCAAGCACTGCTGCGGGCGCTGAGCCCGGTCGCGGTCGCCGCATCTCGCGAACTTGCAGAACATCGGCAGCTGCATTCGCGAGGGCTTTCGGCCTTTCGCGATTCTCCACGGGCGACTACCTTCGCTGCGGTGTCAGAGATGCTGGTCATCAACGAAATCTACGCGAGCGTGCAAGGCGAGAGCACGTTTGCCGGATTGCCATGCGTCTTCGTGCGGCTCACGGCGTGCAACCTGCGCTGCTCGTATTGCGACACGGCCTACGCGTTCACGGAGGGGAAAAAGCTCGCGGTCGCCGACGTGCTCGCGCGCGTCCGCGAACTCGCCCGGCCCTTCGCCGGATCGGTCGGGAGTCATCGCACGCCGCTCGTCGAACTCACCGGCGGCGAGCCCTTGCTCCAGCCGAACTCCATTCCGCTGATGAAGGCGCTCTGCGATGACGGCTTCACCGTGCTTCTTGAAACAAGCGGCGCGCTCGACATCTCCCAGGTGGACGACCGGGTGCGCCGCATCATGGACCTCAAGTGCCCGAGCAGCGGCGAGTGCGACCGCAACCGATGGGAAAACCTCGCGCTCCTGCGCGCGACAGACGAGATCAAGTTCGTCATCGGCACCGTGGAAGACTACGCGTGGGCGAAGCGGCAGATGGCGGAGCATCACCTCGCGCTGAAGTGTCCCCTGCTCTTCTCATGGGTCGCGCCGCTCGCATCGCATCAACAGGACAAATCGCTCCGGCCGGTTCCGGCCGGACAAACGCCGCTCACGCGGGCGGGGCTAGTGGAGAGGATCATTGCCGATGCCCTGCCCGTGCGATTTCAACTGCAACTTCACAAGGCCATCTGGCCGCCGGACCGGAGAGGCGTGTGAGATCGAGGTTGGAGGATGAACAGTCCCGGGGTTGGAACCGACGATGAGCGCGACCACGACATGAAGCGCATGACATGACAGCCACGACGCTCACCCTGCTGCGCGATTACGAATCGCGAAACGTCACCTTCATCGAGGACGATGGCTCGTGGCCAATCGTCTGGCAACGCGCGCAGGGCGTTCATGTGAGGGACGCCGAAGGCCGGAAGTATCTGGATCTCACGGCCGCCTTCGGCGTGGCCTCGGCGGGTCACGCCAACCCGCGCGTCGTCGGCGCGGCGCGACGCCAGATGGAGACGCTGCTGCACGCGATGGGCGATGTGCATCCGCACCGGCTCAAGGCGGAACTGGCCCGTGAACTGAGCCGCATGACTTTCGGGCGATGGGCGCGGGCAAAGTTCAAGGTCCCGGCAGACCGCGGGAAGTCCATTTTCTGCAACTCGGGCTTCGAGGCAGTGGAAGCTGCGCTCAAGACGGCGATGCTCGCGACAGGCCGGCGCGGAATCGTGGCGTTTCAGGGGGCGTATCATGGCCTCGGCTACGGCGCGCTCAACGCGACGCATCGCCCGCACTTTCGCGGTGCGTTCGAATCGCAACTCGGGATGTTCGGACGTTTCGTCCCATTCCCCGGGACGACCTCGGAACTCGCGGCAACGAAACGGTCGCTGGAGCGGGAACTTCGGACGCGCAGCGTCGGCGCCGTGCTTGTCGAACCCGTGCAAGGTCGCGGCGGGATTCGAGTGCCGCCGATGGGGTTCCTGGCGATGCTCCGGCGCCTTTGCCACGCGCACGGGACGTTGCTCGTCGCCGACGAGATACTGACGGGCTTCGGCCGGACCGGACACTGGTTCGCCTGCGAGCGCGAACGCGTCGCGCCCGACATGATCTGCCTCGGCAAGGCGCTGACCGGCGGCTTTCCGCTCTCGGCATGTGTGGGACGGGCCGACCTGATGGATGCCGCGTGGCCGGCGTCGACGGGCGAGGCGATTCACACGAGCACATTCCTCGGCCATCCCGTTGGCTGCGCGATGGCGCTGGCGACCATTGCCGAGATTCGCGGGCTCAAGCTCGTCACGCGGAGCAGGCGGCTCGGTGCCTGGTTGCGGGCGGCATTGTCCAAGGTCCAGAATCCGAAATCCAAAGTCATCTGTCGCGCGCGCGGCATTGGATTGATGGCCGGCCTCGAACTCACACGCCCGGACGGCACACCGGCCACCGCCGAGGCACTCGGCATTGTGAAGTCGATGCTCCGACGCGGTTTCATCCTGCTGCCCGAGGGCGGGCATTCGAACGTGGTGAGTTTCACCCCGCCGCTCACGATCAAGGCGGCTCAGCTCAAGGCCGCAGTGGCGGCGCTGCAGTCGTGCCTGCCCGAGTCATGACACTCTCAGACATGCGCCAGTTGCTCGCCGGCCGGGGCCTCATGCTCACGAAATCGCTCGGGCAGAATTTTCTGCACGACACGAACCAGCTCGAACGGATCCTTGACGCCGCAGGCGTCCAGGCCGGCGACCGCGTCTTCGAGATCGGGCCGGGACTGGGTCCGCTCACCGCACTGCTGCTGGCGCGGCGCGCGGCGGTGTTTGCGATCGAGATCGATGAGCGGCTTTGCGAACTCCTGCGCGGACGCCTTGCCCGAAACATCGGACGCTTTCCACCACCCAATTCGCGCGGGCAACCGCAGCCGGCAGAGCCGCCTGGCGGCGCCGCGCCGGCGGGACGATTCGAATTGAGGCGCGATGACGCGCTGGATTTCCTCAAGCGCAAGTCGCGGGACTGGTCCGGCTGGAAACTCGTGGCCAACCTCCCCTACTCCGTGGCGTCGCCAATCCTCGTGGAACTTGCGAAAGCCAGCCACCCGCCCGACCTGATGGCGGTGACGCTCCAGCACGAAGTCGTGAAGCGTGCCACCGCGGAGCCCGGCACCAAGGCATACGGCGTGCTCACGCTCCTGCTTCAGCTCCGCTTCGAGGCGCGGAGTTCGTTCCAGATACCCCGGACCTGTTTCTTTCCCGAGCCCGACGTGGACTCGGCGTGCTTGACCTTGGTCCGGCGAAGCGAAACTCTCCTGCCCGCAGCCGAGAGCAGGACGTTCGAGCGCGTGGTGAAGCGCGCCTTCTCGCAGCGACGCAAGATGATGTTCAAGCTCCTCACTTGTGAATGGCCGGCCGCCGCTCTCGAACCGGCATTCGCCATCGCTGGAATCGACCTGCGGACCCGCGCAGAAGCCGTCCCGCTCGGGCGCTTCATCGCGCTGGCGCGCGCCCTGCACCCAACGAAGTCGCCGCATGAGGCCTGAGGTTTTTGACGTCGTCAACAAGCACGACCACGTCGTCGGCCGACGGTTTCGGGCGGACGTGCACCGGCTTGGGCTGATGCACCGCGCCGTGCACGTGCTGGTTTTCAACGCCAAGGGTCACCTCTACTTGCAGAAACGGTCGCACCACAAGGACACCTTTCCGGGCGCGTGGGATTCCTCGGCCTCGGGACACCTCGGCACGGGCGAGACTTACGATCCGTGCGCCCTGCGCGAACTTCACGAGGAAATTGGCGTTGTCCCGAAGCGCGCGCCTCAGCGGCTGTTCAAGGTGGACGCCTGCGTCGAGACGGGGCAGGAATTTGTGTGGGTCTACACGCTGCTGCACGACGGGCCGTTCCGAATCAACCCGGCCGAAGTCGAGTTTGCCTCGTTCTTTCGCGCCGAGGATGTCGATCGCTGGATGGCGGAGCGCCCGCGTGACTTCGCGGATGCCTTTCGACTGATCTGGAAATGGTATCGTCACGGCCGGCCCAAGCCCAAGCCGAAGAAGGCATCAAAGCCTCCCACGTCCCGCAAGCCACCGATGCGTCCGCTGGCGAAGCGCCGTCCTCTCCCGAAACGCCGCGCGACCGCAAAGCCCGCGAAACACCGGAGCAGCGCCCGTGTGAAATCAAAGCGCCGCCGTTGAGGCAACGCCGCCGTCTGGTTCGTCGTCCCCGCCCGCAGGCAAAACAAGCCGTCGCACCGCGCCCTCCGGGTCGAGCCCGGCCACAACCCCGACGACATCGCGGCGGAGGCAAATGGCCACGTCCTCCCGCAGTTCCGGATTCCCGAGGAGACGCCTCGCATTCCGGGCCATCGATACCGCGCCGGGCAAGTCGCCGCGGACTGCGCAAAAAAGCTCCCGCGCCATGTGCGCCGAATCGCTCATGCACGTCGCCGCGCCGGGCTTCGGCATGGCGGCCACGAGCGCGCCGGCAGCGAGGCAATCCTCCAGCGCCGCCGCCTCGCCCGTGCCGCTGCACACGATGAACAACCGCCCGGGATTGGCGCGCACAAGCCAGTTCGCCACGGGGCCGAGGTTGACAAATCCCGCCACGATGATGTGAGCCGCTCCGAGGCACGCCCGCAACGCCCGCGTGCCGTTGGTGGTGGTCATCACGAGGGTCCGCCCCGCCACCGCCCCGGGTGTGAATTCACGCGGAGAGTTCCCGAAGTCAAAGTCCGTTCCGCCCGAGAGGGCTGCGGTGATGCGCAAGCCGTCGCGTTCCCCGGCGAGCAACACGTCCGGCCGGCGCTTGCTCCATGCGACGGCTTCGGTGATGTCGGAGACCGGAATGACCGCGTCCGCGCCGTTTTGAATTGCGGTGAGGATGGAAGTGGTCGCGCGCAGCACGTCGAACACAACGCACGTCGCGGACGACAAGTCCCGATGTGCGAGCGCCTCGAACTCGGCGGGCGTGAACAGCACTTCGATGTGGCGCATACAGCGGGGCCAGTTTTTCTGACGGGCGACCGCGCTTCAAGGCTTTCGTGCGCGTTGCGCCGCTGCCCGCGATGTCGTCCGCGCGTGATGAAACAGGTATTGCTGCGCATAGCCGCCCCACGCGCCGAAGTGCGACGCGGCAAACCGCGTGAGGCGCGCCACGGACACGTGGCGGCCACGGAAATACAGGTGGCAAAGCGCCCGCCGCACCCAGACGTCCACAGGAAACGCCTGCTGAAACCCGTAGGCGAAGAGCAATACGCAGTCCGCGATCTTCGGCCCGACACCGGGAAGCTCCATCAACGCGGAGCGCGCTTCGGCGCATGGCATGGCGCCAAGTTGATCCAGACGTGTTTCTCCCGAGGCCACCCGCCGGGCGGTCGCGAGCAGGTTGGGCGCGCGGAATCCCATCTTGCACGCGCGGAGCCGTGTCTCCGTCCCGCGCGCGATTTGTTCTGCGGACGGAAATGCAAAGCGCGGTTCGCCATCGGACTCGACCGGTTCGCCAAACCGCTGGCAGAGCAGTCCGACGATTTCCTGGATTTGCACGATTTGCTTGGTCGAGGAGCAGATGAAGGAGGCGAGGCATTCCCACGGGTCCTGCCGGAGCAATCGCAGTCCGCGGCAGGCCTCGAGCGCGGCTTGCATCGGCCGGTCGCGCGGGAACGTGGCAATGATGCCGCCATAATCGGCCCCGACTTGAAGGTAGTCCGCGAGCCAGCGCCAGTCGTGTTGCGGCGCTGGGGTCTCGGCGCGGATGCCCCCGGCGACCTGGAGGAGTTTGACGAAGCGCGCGGCGACGACGCCATCCCACGCGCCGCCGCGTTCGCACCAGCGGAACGCCTGTCCCGAGGAGAGAGTCGCCGAGAGGTCGTAATCGCAAACGCCGAAGAAGGTCGCGCGCGAACTCATGGCTTCAGGTCGCGGCAGACGAAAAGTTGCGCGGTGTGAATGATGACGCCTTTGTGCTCGGAGTGAACCATGCCGAGGTGCGTCACGGAGCCGAACTCTCGAAGGATCCGCTCCGGTGGCGCCTGCGGCGCGGAATCGCGCTTGAGCGGAAGCACGTAGATGGCACTGGCGCCGGCCGGCTTCCGGCGGTAACCGGTCCAGAAATGAAACTGGTTTTCCGCGTGCTCGCTGGTGGGATAAAACGCCTGCAAGTCGCCCTGCGCTGCCAACGGCCGCGCACCGGGAACATAAAAGTTCAGCAGACTCGTGATCCCGTAGTGGCTGCCAATCAGAAACACGGGCTTGCCCTCGGCGGACAGTTTCATCCGCTCGGCGTCAATCGCGACCGACAATGCCCGCCAACCGCGCACGCGCACCAGTGGGTCGAGCTTGGGCGGGACCGCGACCCCGGCGACCTTTGCCGCGAGGCCTGTCTCGTGGAGCAAGACTGTCGCGACCAGTCCAAACGCGATCCCCGCGGCGAACCAGGGGCGCACAGCGCGGTTTCCGACACGCCATCGGTCGAGCCAATGGATCAGCGCGAGCGCCATCAACGGAATGACCGCGGGCGCAATCCAATTGGGCTGGACCCTCGCGCGCAAGGTCCACACGAGGTAACCGATGAACAGCGGAGCCCCCATGCAGAACAGATACAACCGCAGCGAGACGCCTCCCTCGGACGCATCACGCTTGGGACGCGTCAGAAGGAACGCCCGGATTGAGGCCACCAATGCCCCAACCACGAGGATGAAGAACACCGGGTTGAGCAATAGGAACTCGGCGACAAGAAAATCCTGGAGAAAGTTCAACGTGGGCTTCCACGCGCCCTCGAGTCCGGCGCGGCTTTGCAAGTGGTGCGCTGTCGCCCAATCGTGTCGGGCGTTCCAAACGAGGACGGGAACCGACGAGAGCGCGACGAGGCCCGCCGCAAGCCACGGGCCGGGCTTGCGAAGCGTTGCGAGGGTTGACTTCGATGCGACGAGGACAAGGGCAAAGCTCACAAGTTGAAACAACGCGGTCGCCTTGCAGAGGAAGCCGCAACCGGCCCAGAAGCCGGCCCAGCACCACGCGCGAGTCGCGCCATCGCGGACTGCGCGCCAGCCGGCAAGCATGGATGCGGTCCAAAACAGAACCGAGAGCGCGTCGATGGTCATGAGCGTGGAACCCACCGCGAGCAGGGGCGTCGCGGTGACCGCGAGAACGAAGAGGACACCTGCGACCGCGCTCACTTCGCGGGCGAGGAACCGGAGCAGGAGCACGCCGAGCAGCGCCGCAATGCACGGTGAGAGAAAGCGCACGCCGAACTCACTGTCGCCCCACAGTGCGCAGCCGAATCGTTGCGCGACCGCGATGCCCGGGGGCTTGCTGAAGTAGGCGAGATCGAGATGCTTCGACCACAGCCACTGATAGGCTTCGTCCTCGCTCAATTCGATGCGACCGGCGGCAAGGTATCCGATGCGGGCCACACACAGGGTCGCGATGAGTATGAACCCGAGCCGCAGCCAGTGCGCGTCCATTGTGGGTTGCGCCGGTGGATCCGCCGGCGGCGGAACGGCTGCGTCGGGGTTGAAAACCGACGGCATCGTCTGCCACCAGATTGGAAACCACCGCGAGCCGATCTTCCGCCACGCGCCGTCCGCCAGCCACACGGCAAGCGCACCATAGCCCGCGCCGAGAATGGCGCCTGCCAGCACATCTGACGGGTAGTGAACCCCGTTGTAGACCCGCGAGAAGCCGACGATCGCCGCGACCGGAAACATGAAGCGGCCACTGCGTCGGTAGAAGATGAACGCGACCATCGCCGCTGCGAACCAGTTCGCGGTGTGGCCCGAGGGCATGCTGTAACTGCCGCCCCTGCCGATGATCACACGCGCATCCTCGTGCGCGATGAAGGGGCGCGGCCGGGCCGTGACTTTCTTGAGCGTGTTGACCACCAGCCCATCGCCGAGCGCGACAACGATGACGATCAACAGCACGCAAAGGCGTCCGCGGCGACCGGCTTTCCAGATCATCCCGAGCGCGAGCGCGGCGACCGCGGGGGGAAACAGCCAGTGCCAGCTCAGCGCGGGCATGAGCCAGTCGAACCATGGATTCGCGAGCTTCAGGTTGATGAAGCGAAACAACCCGGCATCGAGCGACTGCAGGACGTCCACGGCCCAAGTGTCCGGGAAGAGCCGCAAAGCTCAATGCTCAAATCGGCCGGGGAGGAACGCCCGACGAGGAGCCAGGGCGGGCCGCCCGGCGACCTTTTGCTTTTCCACCTTTGGTGGCCGGCCTACAGTCCGCGCACGTCGCGCGCGCCGACGGGAATGAACACCCCGCACTCACACTTGAAGGACCTCGACTACTCCGTCGTGCAGCAGTGCATGCACTGCGGGTTGTGCCTGCCGACGTGCCCGACTTACGACGCGACGAAACTCGAGCGGAACTCGCCCCGCGGCCGCATCGCGCTGATGCGGGCCATCGCGGACGGGAAGCTCGAACCCACAAGGGCCTTCGCGGACGAAATGTATTTCTGCCTCGGCTGCCTCGCGTGCATGACGGCCTGCCCGGCGGGCGTGAACTACGCTGAACTCTTCGAGCACGCGCGCGCCGAGGCCGAGCTGGGCGGCGCGCTCGATTCGCCCCGGCGCTCGGCCATCCGGGGCTTCACGCTGCGGTGGCTGTTCATGGACTTGAACCGGCTGCAGATTCTCGGCGTCGCGATGCGGCTGTATCAGCAACTCGGCCTGCAGTCCTTTGTGCGGCGCAGCGGCGTGCTGCGGCTCCTGCCCAAGCGACTTCGCGAGCTGGAGGCGATGACGCCGGCCATTCAGGGCAGATTCTCATCCGAACTCATCGCCGAAGTCACGCCCGCGACGGGCGCGAAGAGATTTCGCGTGGCCCTGCTCACGGGCTGCGCGCAGGACCTGATCTTCAGCGACGTGAACCGCGACACGGCCGAGGTGCTGGCGCGAAACGGCTGCGAGGTGTTCACCCCGGCGGAGCAGCACTGCTGCGGCTCGCTCCACGCCCACAACGGCGAATGGGAACTCGCGCAGCGCCTCGCGCGAAACAACATTGACCAGTTTCCGCCGTCGCAGTTCGACGCCATCATCACCAACGCCGGCGGCTGTGGTTCGCACCTGAAGCATTACGCGAAGCTGCTCCGGGGCGACAGCGCTTACGAGGCGCGCGCACACGAGTGGGACGCGAAAGTGAAGGACATTCACGAGTGGCTCGTTCAGATCCAGTTCCGGGTTCCGGCTGCCGTATCCCGGGATTCAGAATCTGACACCGTCGTGACCTACCACGAGTCCTGCCACCTCTGCCACGGGCAGAAGATTTCAGCGCAGCCGCGCGCGGTCCTCAAGGCCATCCCGGGGGTGAAGCTCGTCGAGTTGCCCGAGGCCACCTGGTGCTGTGGCAGCGCGGGCATTTACAACATCACGCAGCCCGCGATGGCCGGCGAACTCCTTGACCGCAAGATGCGTCACCTCAAATCGACGCGCGCGACCGTCGTCGCCACGGGCAACCCGGGCTGCCTGTTGCAGATCGTGAGCGGCGCGGAGAAGGAACGGCTGCCCCTGCGTGTGGCCCACCCGGTTACGCTGCTGGCGGAGGCGTATCGGCGTTCAGCTTGACGCAGGCGAACCGCCTGGCTTGCGCTGGAGTCAGCTCAGCGCACAAAGGAACTTCACCATCGCACGGAGTTTGCAGGAACCCTTCGCGGCGCTTTCGAAGGAGCGAAAGTGCGGATGCTGGATCTTGCCGAGCAAGTGCAAATCCGCGCGGCTGTCGCCGTAGGCATGAATCTCAAACCGGTCGAGCGGCCCCAGTTCGGCTTCGAGGCGGCTCACTTTTTCGCGACCGTGGCAGTTGAGTCCGGACATCCGGCCCGTGGCCTGACCCGCGGCGAATTCGAGCCGGGTTCCCAATGTCGTGGCGATGCCCTGCCCCGCGGCCCAGTGCCGCAGGTAGAACTCAGGCGAAGCGCTGAGCAACACGACGCGGTGGCCTTCGCGCAGGTGCCACGCTAGGCGGTCCATCGCGAGAGGGTTCACCATGTTTGCCAGCCGCGGCCCGGTGGCGAACTTCGCGGCCACGGCTTCCAGTTGCTCGTGTGTCCAGCCACCAAGAAAGAACCGGATGAAAACCTCCTTCGCGCGCGAGTTGGAAACGAGGCCCAACAGGTGCGCGACCGTCACGGGCGACAGCACGACAACACCGGACCAGAACTTCCCGAAGCCGCACGCCTCACGGAGAAACGGGATGAACGAATCGGCCCAGGTGATCGTGCCGTCGAAATCAAACACGGCGACGACGGGCTTGGCGGGCGTGGCGGGCGCGGTCATCGGTCAGCGGAAGAGTCGCACATCGCCGTGCGTGGTGGCGAGGTAGAAGAGCATCCGGAGGATGAGGCCGGCCTGGATTCCCTTGTCCTTGAGCACGATCTTCTCGGGTTCCCCGGCCTGTCCGCGGACGATGGTGGGGAGTTTGCAGCGCATCGCCGCGTAGCAGACGATCGGCTCGGGGGCGGCTGAGTTGATGAGCGAGTCGAGGAACGGCAGCGTGCAAGCGAGGAGCACGGGGCGCAGGGCGGTGGCCAGGAGCAACGCGAGCGTGTACGTGCAGAGCGCGTTCCAGACGGTTGGTGTGTCGCCGGGCACCCAGATTCCCGCGAGCAGTCGCAGCACGAATCCGCCTGCGACGCAGTTCACGTCGGTGAGCGGCCGGTGCTTGAGTCCGGCGGTGTGGGCGAAATTGGGCAGCAAACACGCGCCGGCGCACCACGGGGCCGGCCACGGAGGAAGCACGGCCGGGTGAAGTTGGGGCGAGTTCGGCATCGTCACTGGCCGCGACGCGGAACTCCTTGCGCCAGCAGTCGGGAGTCTCCGCCGGTGTGTGGGGATCGAGCCCGCGGTTGCAGTCGCAGCCGGGCGCGCGCCGTTTCGCCGCGCCGCGAAAGGAAGCCGCGCGCAGGACGGAATGTGCTTGGTGGATGAAGGGGATTCCTGTTGCATCGCCGCCCGGATGACTGCCACGGAACTCAAGCGGGCAATGACGAGCGCGGTCGCGGCGGCGAAAGGCGCGGGCGCGCTGATGCGGGTGAACCTCGCGCGCGTGAAGCACATCAACACGGCGACGCGCCACGACATCAAGCTCGAGATGGACGTGCGCTGCCAGCGGTTGATCGAGCGACGGCTGCGACGCGACTGGCCGGACATTGCCGTGCTTGGAGAGGAGGGGGTGCTCGGCGACGTGACCGCACCATTGCGATGGGTGGTGGACCCGATCGATGGGACGGTGAACTTCGCCCACGGCATTCCCCATGCGTGCGTGTCGATCGCGCTGCAGGAAAGAGCTCGGAGTTCTGACTTTCGGGTTTCGGGTTTCAAGTCGCCCCGGCGCGCGTCGCACGGCAAGACCCATGACCCGTTTGCCACCCTTGTCGGGGTCGTCTACGACCCGTTCATGGACGAGCTTTTCACGGCCGTGCGCGGCGAATTCGCGCGGTTGAACGGCCGGACGATTCGCGTGAGCCAGCGACGCGACCTCGGGGAGTGCATCCTCTCGATGGGCTTTGCCAAGAGCACCTCGACGGTCTGCCGCGGCCTGCCCTTCTTCAATCGCGTGATCCATCGCGTGCGCAAGATCCGGATGATGGGCGCGGCGGCGCTGGGCTTGTGCTATGTGGCGTGCGGACGGTTCGACGCGTATCTGGAGCGCGGCATCAAGCTGTGGGACATCGCGGCGGGTGGCTTGATCGTCGAGAGCGCGGGCGGGGAATTCTGGCGAAAGCCGGTCGCGGGGGTGCACAGCTACGAGATGGTGGCGAGCAACGCCGTCGTGGGTAGGCGGCTCCGGGAGGTCGGCGGATAGTGTCCAATGTTCAGACTGGTCGCGGCACGTGGGAGGGTTGCCTCGTGACTGAACACCGGGACTGAACACTGGCTTCTCACCCTCCGCGTGCCGAGGCGCTCACAAAGGCGCGGAACAACGTCGCAAACTTCGGCCAGCGGTCGTAGAGGCGCTCCGGATGGAATTGCACGGAGACGAGGAACGGCAGCTTCGCGGGATCCTTCAGTTCCATCGCCTCGATGATTCCATCCGAGCTGGAGGCGGTGACGCGCAGCGCGTCCGCAAGCTTGTGCACGGCTTGATGGTGCGTGCTGTTGACGCCGGTGCAGGTTTCGCCAAGGAGGGCGCCGAGTTGCGAGTCGGGCGTGACGGCGATGTCGTGCACGGGCTCCATTTTGCGGTCGAGTTGCTTGTGCCTGAGCGCGCCGGGAACCTGGGTCGGGATGTCGACGATGAGGGTGCCGCCGAGCGCGACATTCAGCAACTGGTGTCCGCGGCAAATGCACAGGAGGGGCTTGCGTTGCCGGAACGATTCGTTGACGAGCGCGAGCTCAAGCACGTCGCGCCGGGGCTCGACCGGACCGAGCTTTGCCGCGATTTTGGGGTCGAGTCCGGTGGCGTAATGCCGGAGTTCGATGTCCTCGCCGCCGGTGAGCAGCACGCCGTCGGCGCGCGCCACGCAGTCGGCAAGCTGCGCGGGTGTGGTGGTGAGCGGAAGAACGAGGGGAAGTCCGCCGTGGTCGCCGATGGCCTGCGTGTAGCGGTTCGAAAGGCTCAGCGAATCGTCGGCGAACTCGACGCCTTTGGAGTGCTGGCATGGGGTGACAAGGATGAGCGGGGCAGGCATCTCAGTCGAACTTGTGTTCGGGGAACTTCTCGATCAGGCGGCGCCGGACGTGAGCGACGTCTTGGGGGCTGTGCTTGCGGCGGTGCATGCGGCGCTCGACGGCGTCGAGCAACTCCAGCCAATCCTCGATGGGCGCGTCCTTCACGGGCTCCCAGTCGTCGAAGCGCTGGACTTGGTGATAGAAATGCCAGTCGCCGCCGAATCGGCGGGCGATGACTTTCAGCTTCGCGCCCTCGGGCGTCCTGCGGGTCCAGCCGACTTCACCTTTGACAGCCATGACAGTGGTGCGTTGGGGGCGATGAGCAATGGAGCGGGCGTGGCGAGGGCATCACGGCAGATCGACGCTCGCGACAGCCAGCGCGGCGATGCCTTCCTCGCGGCCGATGAAGCCGAGTCGTTCGTTCGTCGTGGCTTTCACGCCGACCTTGGCCGGCGCGATGCCGAGTGCGGCGGCAATGTTGGCCTTCATCCCTTGCATGTGGGGCATCAGCTTGGGTTGCTGGGCGATGACGGAAGCGTCCACGTTGACGATCCGGCCGTGGCGCAACGCAACCTGCCGCGCGGCCTCCTCGAGGAAGATGCGGCTCGCCGCGCCCTTCCATCGGGGGTCGGTGTTCGGGAAGAATTGCCCGATGTCTCCCTCGCCGATCGCGCCGAGCACCGCGTCGCAGACCGCGTGCATGAGCGCATCGGCGTCCGAATGACCGTCGAGCCCCAAATGGTGCGGGATATCAACGCCGCCGAGCACGAGCTTGCGGCCCGCCACCAGCGGATGGACGTCATATCCGGTTCCCACGTGAATCACGCGCAAATGGTAGCGGCCGGGCGGTTGCCACCAAGACAATAATCCTCGGCGCGCGCGGGCTGCTTCCGGTTCAAAGATTGCACGCGGTGAATTCCCCGCCTGGCGTCGCCGCGGATGGAATCAACCGGCGACCGCTCCAAACGGCGCCCGGTTCCCGCAGGCGTCAGGGACGGTGGCTGATCCTCCTCGCGGTTTGCTTGGTGGCCAAACGGGTGAGCGCCCATGGAACGCGAATCTCAAGCCGCGTTCAGAACATGGAGTCCGTGCTCATCCCGCAGCACATCGAGGAGGGCAACCGTCGCGTCAATGAGGTGTTGAAGTCCCCCCAAAGCCGCTCGCAGGTCCACCGGAACAAGCGAGCCGCGCGACACGTCAGGATTCCCTCCCATCGAGCGGCACAAGCGCAGCCCAGCATGTGGCTCCGAACCTGGAGCGGAATTTCGACAGCAATTCCTCACCCGCAGCCCGGCTTCGCACGAGCCCGAACGTGGTGGAACCGCTGCCGCTCATCAACGCGGCGGCGGCACCGTGTGCCTTGAAGGACTCCTGATACATCGCGAGCACGGGGAACTTGTGAAGCGCGGGCATCTCGAGCGAGTTGAAGAGCGCCGCCCCGGCGGCGGCGAGGTCGCCGGAATCCAGCAGGGCAATCAGGTGCTGCGCCCGGCCTGCGCGACCGTGGGTTGCCTCGGGGAAGCGGGCAAGTTGCTTGTAAGCCCACGGCGTCGAGATCCCAAATCCGGGATGAACCAGCAGGATGAACACCCCCCGAAATGCGGCGAACGGTTCCAGCGGTTCGACCCGCTCGCCGCGTCCCGTGCCGAGCGCGGGACGGGACTGGAGGAAGAACGGCACGTCGGATCCGAGGCTTGCGGCGAGTTCTGCGAGCTTTACGCCGTCCAGCGGATTCGCGAACAGCTCATTCAAACCCAGCAGCGCCGTCGCGGCATCGCCGCTCCCGCCGCCGAGTCCGGCAGCCTTTGGAATGCGCTTGTCGAGGTGAACGCGCACGCCATCCCGGATGCCCGTCGCGCGCAGGAATGCCTGTGCTGCACGGTGGACCAGGTTGTTTGCATCGGTGGGGAGCGACGGATCATTGCACGAGAGTTGGATGCCCCGGGCCGCGCGCTCGAATTCAAGCTGGTCGTGCAGCTGCACCGGTTGCATCACGGTTTCGAGCTCATGAAAGCCGTCGTCCCGCCGCGCGAGAATGTTCAGCAGCAGGTTGACCTTGCAGTGCGAGAGTCTCGTGAGAGCCATGAAACAAAAAGGCGCCGACACGTTGTGCCGGCGCCGTGAAAGTGGCCGGAATCAGTGATCGAACACGCGGAACCGGCTGCCCGGAATGAACGGCGCAATCTCGCCGCCGCTGAAACCGATGTAGGTGTCCGTCGCGAACACCGCGTCCGCAATGAGCCCGGGCCGGAAATTCTCGGGGTAAGCCGCCGTCGCCCCGAACGGCTCCACCGGCAACCGCGTGTAGGGATCGCGCATCCACTTGGTCGGGATCGTAATCGGATCATACGTCGGCATCGGGATCGGGAAGGTGATGATCTCGGTGAAGCCCAGCGCCGTGCGGATGAGCGTGCGGTTGAAACCGCGCATCAGTCCCACCGTGTAGCCGACTTCCGGCCCTTCAAACAGGGCGGTCTGCTCGATGGACCGCATCATCTCCCCGCCACGAAATATCTCGCTGGCGTTCATGAAGCCGCGGCCCAGTTTGCGTTCGGCCCCCGCGCATCCGGCGGTGAGGAGGGCGACTGCGGCCAAAGGCGCGATGAGAAGGAAGGACTTTCGCATACAGGCTGAAATGTTGTTGCGCGCCAACCATAGCCGCGAAACTCCCGAAGTAAAGTTCGATTTGGCCTGCCGCCGTCGCCGCTGCAATTGATGGACTTTCCCCGCCGAGGCGTCAGAATCCCAAACGATGAAACCACCGCTGTTCCCTCGTGGCTTGAGCCGGCGCTCGTTCCTTGCCGCTTCGACGGCGGGACTGACGGGGTTGAGCTTCGGGCGCTCAGCGTTTGGGTCGGCTCCGGTCGTGCCGCGCAAGAATCCGGCCAAGTCCACCATTCTCTTCTTCCTCTGCGGTGGCGCGTCACACATCGACATGTGGGACATGAAGCCCGACGCGCCCGTCGAATATCGCGGTGAGTTCATGCCCATCCGCACGTCGGCGCCGGAGTTGCGCATCTGCGAGCACCTGCCGATGACCGCGAAACAGGCGCATCACCTCGCGCTCGTCCACGGCGTCACCGACTACGGTCGCGCGACCGGCGACCATCACGCGGGCTACTACTACAACCTCACCGGCCACGCGCCCGACGACACGTTTCGCCAGCAAGGCAACGACCGCCGGCCGTATCCCACCGACTGGCCGCACATGGGCTGCGTCATCGGCTCGCGTCGTCCGCCACACGAGAAGCTGCCGCAGGTCATCACCCTGCCCTTCAAGCCCAGCCGCGCGCCCTACACGCGACCGGGCCAGTTCGCCGGCCGCATCGGGATGGAGTTCGACCCATTCTTCGTCACCGGCAATCGCGAGCAGCCGCTCAGCTTCATCGCACCCACACTCACGCTCGACGCCAGCATGACCGCGGCGCGAATGAAAGACCGCCGCTCATTGCTCGACGCCGTGAACACCGCGCGCCGCGAACTCGACCACGAGGCGATGGTGAAGAATTACGTGCGCCAGCAGGAAAAGGCCTTCGCTCTGCTCTCCTCGACCGCCACCGCGGGCGCGTTCGACCTCGCGGCCGAAAAACCCGCGACCATCGAGCGCTACGGCAAGACGATCAACGGCATGGGCCTGCTGATGGCCCGGCGGCTAGTCGAGGCGGGCGTGCCGTTCATCACCGTGTTCTGGGCGGAGGACGATGAAGTCGTCGCCAAAAAATGCCTCAGCGGCGGCGGCTGGGACACGCACGGCAACAACTTCGGTTGCCTCAAGGAAAACCTGCTGCCCGAATTCGACCGCGGCTTCTCGGCGCTCATCGAAGACTTGCACCAACGCAGCCTGCTCGACTCCACGCTGCTTCTCGTCACCAGCGAGATGGGCCGCAAGCCGCAAGTCGGCGACCCGCGCACGCGTGGCCGGGGCGCCGCGGGGCGCGACCATTGGACCGCCTGCATGAGCGTCGTGATGGCCGGCGGCGGCATCCGCGGCGGACAGAGCTACGGCCGCACCGACGCGCACGCGGCGTATCCCGCGGAAAACCCCGTCGGTCCCGAGGACATCACCAAGACCGTCTATCACTCGATGGGCATCACCAACCTCGAGGCCACCGACTTCCAAGGCCGGCCCTACAACCTGCTCGAGGAAGGGCGGCCGCTCCTGTCACTGTTCGGTTGAACCGTAGCTCGACATTCCATTGTCGAGATGCCGTCGCCACCATGCATCGGTGATCCCGACGTTGGCGTGCCGAGCCGCGCTCCCGATGCAACTCGAACTCACCAACCACGTCGTCATCATCACCGGCGGCGCGAGTGGCATCGGACGCGCCATCGCGGAACTCTTCATCAGCGAAGGCTGCAAAGCAGCACTTGGGGACTTATCGCCGAGCGTTGCTGACGTTGCGTGTGAACCCGGCTCTTCGACAAACGCCCCCGCACCCGGTTGCGTTGTGGACGTCACGCAGCGCGAGACCATCGAAGCCGGGTCACAAGCGGCCGAGCCGCAACTCGGTCCAGCGGAGCACATCGTCCACGCCGCGGCGTGGACGGCGGCCTCGCGATGCACTGGTGAAGCCGCGCGCGCCAAAGGCGTGTCTTTGAATGGCCGAAGCGCGACCGCGTCAGTGAACTAGACTTTCCGTGAAGCCGCGTTCCCGAATTGCAAGGTTCAAGCCCGCCGCCATCGCGCTCGCCGCGCTCGCCACTTCGTCGACAGGACTGGCCGCTGACTCCTCGGAAGGGATTGCCTTTTTCGAGAAGCGCGTTCGCCCGCTGCTCGCCGAGCACTGCTACGAATGCCACGGCGCGAAGAAGG
>VHCN01000040.1 GCA_016871675.1 Verrucomicrobiota bacterium | reverse complement strand
GGCGGGCTTCACGCCGGCCCTCTCCATCTTCGCGAGGAGGAAGTGATCCAGCGGTGTCTGCGGCCATTTGTCGTTGCGGACCTTGGGCAGCGGCGACTCCTTCAACGGCTGGAAGGACCACGGCGTTCTGCCGGCTGCGGGCTTCTTCGCTGCCGCTGCGCACGCGGGAGGAATGAGAACGACCGCCGCAACTGCCGAAACGAGGACAGCAATCAGGGAAGTAGCAAACAGCCGATGGCCACGGCCGGGCACGCGCGGGCTTCGATGTTCCGGGGTGCGCGTCATGCCGAAGGCTGACGGCTCAGGCGAGGATTTCCCTCACCACGTGGCCGTGGACGTCGGTGAGGCGGAAGTCGCGCCCGTCGTAACGGTAGGTGAGCTTCTCGTGGTCGAGCCCGAGCTGGTGCAGCATCGTCGCGTGCAGGTCGTGCATGTGGACCTTGTCCTGCACGGCGAGGTGGCCCCATTCATCGGTCGCGCCGAAGCTGGTGCCGGGCTTGAAGCCGCCGCCCGCGAGCCACACGGTGAAGCCGCCGGCGTTGTGGTCGCGGCCGGTGCCGTTCTTCTCCGCATACGGCGTGCGCCCGAACTCGCCGCCCCACCACACGATGGTGTCGTCGAGCAGGCCGCGCTGCTTGAGGTCGGTGAGCAGGCCGGAGATGGGTTTGTCCACGGCGAGCGCGTGATCCTTGTGCTTCGGCATGTTGGAGTGCTGGTCCCACGCGGGATTCGCGGTGTTGTCGCCGTAGGTGACCTGGATGTAGCGCACGCCGGACTCGCAAAGCCGCCGCGCCATGAGGCACTGCCGGCCGAAGTTGTCCGTCTTCGCATCGCCGATCCCGTAAAGCTGCCTCGTCGCCTCGGACTCCTTCGACATGTCGAGCACGGCGGGGGCGTTGTTCTGCATGCGCCAGGCGAGTTCGTAGGAATTGATCACGGCCTCGAGTTCGGAATCGCCGGGGTTGCGCTTCAACTGCTCGGCATTCATCGCCTGCAACAAGTCGAACTGCCGCCGCTGTGCCGAGGTCTTCAACTGCGGATTGGCGAGATTGCGGATCGTCGCCTCGCTTGCGGGCGCGCCCGCCTTGCCCAGCGCCGTGCCCTGATAGACCGCGGGCAGGAAGGCGTTGCCGTAATTGCGGGGGCCGCCGTTGCCGGCGCTCGGCGAAATCGTGATGAAGCCGGGCAGGTTCTCATTCTCCGTGCCGAGGCCGTAAGTGACCCACGAACCCATCGAGGGCCGGATGAACTGCGTTGCACCGCAGTGCAGGAACAGCGTCGCGGGCCCGTGCGCGATGCCCTCGGTGTTGAGCGAGTGGATGAAGCACAGGTCATCCACGTGCCTGCACATCTCGGGGAAGAGCTCGCTGCCCCAACGGCCGGTCTGCCCGTGCTGCGCGAACTTCCAAAGCGATTTCATCACGCGCTGCGACGAGGCTTCGCGCTTGCCGGAGTTGGCGATCTTGCGCGCGTCGTCGAAGTCGCGCGGCTTGCCGTCCTGCTCGTCGAGCAGCGGCTTGTGATCGAAGGAATCCACGTGGCTCACACCGCCCTGCATGAAGAGGAAGATGACGCGCTTGGCTCTCGGCCTGTGATGGGTCTTCTTCGGCGCGAGCGGATCAGTCGCGGCCCCGGCTCGCTGCGCGAGGCCCGCGAGCGCAAGGTAGCCGAAACCGCACGCGGTGGACTTGAGGGCGTGGCGGCGCGACAACAGGCTGGGTGCGAAGGGGCTTGGGTTCATGGCCGAGAATTGGACGGAGGATAACCGCTGATGATTTCAGTTCAAGTATCGGAAATCCATGCTTGCGAAGAGCGCCTGATAGAATTGCGCCCACGCGTCGAGTTGCCGGCCTTCGAGCACCGTGCCGTCTGCGGGAAGGCTCACGTATCCGAGCGCGATTTTCTTCTCTGATTCCGTCGGCTTGCGGCCAAGGGCGAGGCGGTAGGCCGACTCGACGCGTGCCGCATCGTCGCCCGGCATCGCGAGCGTGCGCCGCGCGGCGGCCTTCGACTGCTCGATCACGAACGGGTGGTTCATCATCAACAGGGCCTGCGGGGCGACGGTGCTCGCGTTGCGCCGGCCGGATACCATGCTCGGGTCCGCGAAGTCGAACACCTCGAAGAGCTCCGGCAGCGCGTTGCGAAGCACGGGCGAGTAAACGCTTCGCCGCGTGTCGGTGTGCTGGTAATTGTAGTCGGCGGCCGTGCCCGGCCTGATCGTCGGCCCGCCGCGCGCGAGGTCGAGTTGTCCGCTGACGACCAGCACCGTGTCGCGGATGCACTCGGCGTCGAGGCGCCGGCGGTTGGCGCGGGCGAGCAGGCGGTTTTCGGGATCGTCGGATTGCGGGTTGCGGACTACGGATTGAGGAATCGAGGATGACTGCTGATACGTCCGGCTCAATACCATCGCGCGCACGAGCTTCTTCACCGACCAGCCTTCATCCATGAACTTGACCGCGAGGTGGTCGAGCAGTTCGGGGTGCGACGGCACCTCGCCGGTCGTGCCGAAGTTGTCCGTGGTGCGCACGAGTCCCGCGCCGAAAAGCCAGTGCCAGACGCGGTTGACCATCACGCGCGCCGTCAGCGGATTGTCGCGGCTCGCAAGCCAGTCGCCGAGTTCGAGACGGCCGCTCGATTTGTCGCCAGGCCTCGCCGGCGTGCCGAGTGTCGCGACTTGCAGGAAGCCGCGCGGCGCAACGTCTCCCGGATTGTGCACGCTGCCGCGCACGAGCACGCGAATGTCGGCGATGGTCTTCTCCTCCGTCACGGTCATCACCATCGGGCGCTTCGGGCCCGACTCGTTGAGTTTCTTCAACTCGTCCTCAAGTTGCTTCACGTCCACCGTCTTCGTGGCATTCGCCTCGGCCTTCCTCGCGGCCTTTTTCTCTGCGGCGGTTTGCTTCGGAGTTTCTTTCGAGGATTTGGCGGCGTCCGAAGTCGCCGTTGCCGCCGCGGGCGCATCCGTGCCGTCTGCGAGCAGGAATTGCACGGCGTCCGCAACGACCACGCCGCCCTTGGCGTCCTCGGTGGAGACGATCACGAAGCCTTGCCCGTTGGCTTCGAAGCGATGCTGGCCGAGCGAGATGAACCGCTGGTCGATCGGCGGCGCTTCGCGCTGGTTGACGAGCACGGTCTTCTCGCCATCCGCGCTGAAGATCGTCACGTGCGTGTTCGTGGCGCGGTTGGGGTTCGGAATGTAGGCGAGGCGGACCTCGTATTTCCCGGCCTTCGCGATCTCGGGCTGGAACGTCGCGGTCTTTTCCGCGCCCGGCCCGCCGCTTTCGAAAACGTAGCCCTCGCCGATGTAACGGCCGCTGAACTGCGACTTCTTCCAGTTGCCGACGAGCTTCGCCTGCGCGTCGTCCACGACGACACCGGGGAGGTCCTTCACCGCGAGCGCGACGGCCTTTGCCGGTTCTCCGGGCTTCTCGACAGCGGCAAGTTTTGTCGCGGCGGCCTTCGCTTCCTTGATTCGCGCCTGCAATGCCGCGACTTGCGCCTCGTGCTTCTTGAAGGGTTCGTCCTCAGCCGCGGAGAGCGGCAATGGCATCTCGACCCATGTGGAGACGTTTGCGTGATTGATCTGCCGCGCGTTCTTGAGGATGCCCGCGAGCGCGTAGTAGTCGCGCGTGGGGATGGGGTCGAACTTGTGGTCGTGACAGCGCGCGCACGTGACGGTCTGCGCGAGAAAGGCCTTGCTGATCACGTCGAGCTGTTCGTCCACCCCGTCCATCTCGAGTTGTTTCTTGTCCTGCTCCTCGAAAACCGTGTTGCCGAGCGCGAGGAATGTGGTGCCGGTCATCTGTCGCGCCCGCGCGGCGGGCGAATCCGCCGCCAACAAGTCGCCCGCGACCTGCTCGCGCACGAAGCGGTCGTAAGGCAGGTCGTCGTTGAACGCGGCGATGACGTAGTCGCGGAAGCGCCAGGCCTCCTTGAAGACGAAGCCGCGCAGCGTGACCGACTCGCCGAAGCGGGCGACATCGAGCCAGTGTCGTCCCCACCGTTCGCCGAAATGCGGCGACGCGAGCAGGCGGTCGACGAGACGCTCGATGGCCTGTGGGGCGTGGTGTGTTGCGTGTTGCGTGAACTCATCAATCTCCGCCGGTGCCGGCGGCAGTCCGGTGAGATCGGAATAAATCCGGCGCACGAGCGTGGCCGGGTCGGCGTCGGCCGCAGGCTTGAGGCCTTTCGCGTCCAGTTTGGCGAGGATGAAACGGTCAATCTCATTACGCGGCCATGCGGTGTCCTTCACGGCGGGCACGGGAGCCTTGTTCGGAAGTTGATACGCCCAGTGTTTTCGGCCCTCCTCGATGTTGATGGAGCCCTTCTTCGAGACGATCGGGCCGCCGCTGCGCGGGTCGGGCGCACCCATCTTCACCCACTTCTCAAAGTCCGCGATCTGCTCGGCCGACAGCTTTTCTTTCGGCGGCATCTGGAATTCCTTGTCACGATAGCGAACGGCCTTGATGAGCCGGCTCGCCTCCGGATCGCCCGGAACGACCGCCGGACCGGATTCGCCCCCCTTGGCCCATGCGTCGCGCGAGTCGAGGCGCAAGCCGCCCTTCTGCTTCGCGTCGCCGTGGCATTCGAGGCAACTGGCGGAGAGCAGCGGGCGGATTCGTTTCTCAAAAAACTCCATCCCCTCCGCGGAAGATTTCGGCGCGTCCGCTGCGCGAAGCGTCAGCGAGGCCAGCGCGAGCGCCGCGGCGAGGATGGAACCGGCTCGTTTCATCGGGTGGAATGGACGCATTGCGGCAAGCACCTGTTCAGGCGCGGCGGTTAACATATCAGAAACTCGGTCGCACGCACAGGCCCGCCTGCACCGGGGCCGTGGCGAGCGAGATGACGCCCTTCTCCGCGGTGGCGCCGCGGAACGGATCGTTCGTGGTGAGCAGGTTGCCATCAATGTCCAAGAAGTCCGTCAACTCCGCGAGATGCGCGGCGGCGGTGATGAGCACGCTGGTCTCGATCATGCAGCCGATCATCGTTTTCAACCCGGCCGCGCGGGCGGCGACCAGCGCCTCGTGCGCGCCCGTGATGCCCGCGGTCTTCACGAGCTTCACGTTCACCGCGTGAAAGCACCCGGCGCACAGCGCGGCGTCCTTCGCCGAGAGATACGATTCGTCCGCCATGATGGGCACGGGCGTGCGGGCCTTGAGCCACTTGAAATCCGCCGCGGGCGACCTCGCGTGCAGCGGCTGCTCGCAGAATTCGATGTGGCCGTCCGTCGCGAGCCACTCGAGGTTGCGCAGCGCCTCCTCCTTTGTGGCCCAGCCTTCGTTGGCATCCACGCGGACGCGCTTGGCCGGCGCGGCGTCGCGGAGCGCCTTCAAGTTCTCGCGATCCCCGGGCACGCCTACTTTCAGCTTGAGCACGGGGTACTGCGCCGCCTCGAGCACCTTTGCGCGGATGACATCCGGTGCGTCAATCCCGATGCTGTAGGAGGTGACGTGGACGCCCTCGTTGAAGCCGAGCCCAAGCAAGTCGCACACGCGCCTGCCTGCGCGATGCGCGGCACCGTCGAGCAGGGCGAGGTTGAGCGCGCACTTGGGCGCGAAGTCGCCCGTGGAGATCGAATCGAGATACGCCATGCTCGCGGGAACATCGCTGAATGAGAGCCGCGCCGCGTTCACGCGGGCGAGAAACGCAACGCAAGAATCCACGTCTTCGGCGTAACGCGTTGATGGAGCGGCTTCGCCGAGACCGACCACGCCGTCTGCATCGCGCAACTGCACCAGCGCGACCTCGAACGAATCCGCGCCGTTCCCGCCGCCCGGACCGAGCCTGCTCGCGATTTTCCAAGCGTGGGCAAGCTTCAACTGATAGCGGCGGACGGTGAGTTGCACCGGATCAGCATTCAGGAACCTGCGCCTCGGCGCAAGCAGGGAGGACTCGAACCAACCATCGCCGCTGTGGAGTCCGGGCCCGTCTCAAACCCGGAGGTTTCGCCGCGCGATCATGCGCGAGGCTCGAACGGGGTCACGGATGGGCGACGTTGAAGGCGATTTCGTGTTTCAGTTTTTCGCCCTTCCGGCCTGCGGCGGGTTGTTCGTCCTTCGAGGCCGAGGTCTGGATTTTCTTGGCGTCCTCGAAGGTGGTGCTCCGCGACAGCATCTCTCCACCCGCGTGCCGCAAGCATTGTGTTCGGTGGGTTTATACCGTCCTAGGAGCGTCGGAGCCTCCGAATCTGCCGGGGATCGCCAAAATTGTGCTTGCCCGGCTCTGGCGATTTGCTACCAAACGCCAGTTCAGGCCGGCTCAATCAACCCCAAACCCCCACCAATCCAATGAAGAAACTCATTTCCCCAATCCTCTGCCTCGCCGTCGCGATGGCGCTTTGCTCGGGCACGTCCTTTGCCCAAGACAAGAAAGACGAAAAGAAGGACGAGAAGGGCAAGCCTGCCGAAAAGAAGAAGGGCGATACGCTTCCCTTCAACGGCAAGGTCACCGCGGTCGACGCCACGGCCAAGACCATCACACTCTCCGGCAAGGCCGCCCGCGTGGTGGGCATTACATCCGAGACCCGCATCACCAAGGACGGCAAACCCGCGACCTTTGATGATGCGAAAGTCGGCGAGGACGTCCGCGGCGCGCTCAAGGAAGTCGCCGGGAAACTCCAGGCGGTCTCGCTCAGCATTGGCGCCCCGCCTCCCGCCAAGAAGAAGGACGGCGAGAAGAAGGGTGAGGAGAAGAAGAAGGAAGAGAAGAAGTAGTTCAAACCCTTCGTCAGCTTTGAGACGGCAGGCCGCAGTCGGCCTGCCGTTTGTTTTCTCTCGAGGGGGAGCCCGGTTCGAGCGCGGCGCGACGTCGTAGTTTTTCGTCGGGCAAACGCCGTAGTGGTGCGGAACGGCAAGGGTGCTACTGTGCGTCGCAGCGTCAGCGTTCGACGCAACGATCGCCACACCATGAGCGCCACTGTTTCCGTCGCCCTCTCCCCTTCTCCTTTCCACGCTCTCACGCTCCCGCTCTCCCCCTCTCGCAGGCTGGCGCTGGCGGGCGCGTGGGAGGGCGGGCGGTCGGGAGAGCGCCACGGTTCGCGGGCAGTCCTGAGGATCCTCACATTCATCGTGTTGGCTTGCGGCGCTGCGCTCCGGGCGGCGCCGGTGCCGCCCGTGCCGCCGAGCGTTTCGACGCTGAGCCGCACGGGGAGTGTCGTCACACTCCGCTTCACCCCATTTCCAGCCGCCCAACAGTTTCGGTTGCTCAGTTCCACGAACATCGGCAGCCCGTTCACTGCGGACCCGGCCGGGACGTTGAGCGGTTACGATTTCACGGCGACCAACCCGAGCCCGGTTCGGTTCTATCAGGTCGAGGTCACGCCAATGAGCAGCAATGCGCTGCTCGGCTCCATCGCGCTAAACCGGCTCGCTTACGGGCCGACGCCGGATGAGATCGAGCGCGTCCTCACCGGCGCGGCGCCGATCGGGGCGCAGGCGTTCATCAACGAGCAGCTCGCGCCGGAGACGATCGCGGAGACGGGCGTCAACTCCCACACCAACATCGCGTTCCTTGGCGCGAAGATGGCCGGGCCGAGCGACGTGGTGACGTCGACGAATGCCAACATCGCGGATCTTGGCGCGTGGCACGTGCTCCGGGCGGTGACGGCGAGGCGGCAGTTTCTCGAAGTCCTGCTGCAGTGGGCGGAGAACCACTTCGTGACCCAGCACTCCAAGTCTTCGACCTACGTGAACGGTGTCGGCGCAGTCGTGCAGGAGCAGATCGCGACGCAGTTCGAGTTTCTCGAGAACGACCGGTGGCGCGCGGTGCTGTTGAATCCGACGGGCACGTTCCTCGACCTGCTGCGCGTCAGCGCCGAGAGCCCGGCGATGATCATCTACCTCGACACGGTGACGAGCCGGGGCGCCGGCGGACGCATCGCCAACGAAAACTATGCGCGCGAGTTGCTCGAGCTGTTCACGTTCGGCGTGGACAACGGCTATGACCAGACCGACATCACGACCCTGTCGAGGTGCTGGACGGGGTGGTATGTGGAGAAGGTCGCCGTGGCCGATGCGTTCAACGTCTTCGCGACTGCGTTGCCAGGGCTCAAGTCCACCAACGTCGGCGTGTGGGCGTTCAACTTTCGCACGAGCTATCACAACACGAATTCGAAATCCATTTTCGTCGGCAAGACGGTGCCGGCGCGGTTCGGCGCGCCGTGGGCCGGGCGCAACTACCAGTTGAACATCCCGGTGCGCACCGGCACCAACGGCATCCAGGACGGCTACGACGTGCTCAACCACCTCGCCAACCAGCCATTCACCATGGAATACATCAGCGTGAAACTCTGCCGCCTGCTGGTGCACGACGACTTCGCGCATGGCTACGACTTCACCGACCCCGGCCTGTCGGCGGAGGGCCGGCTCGTCAAGCAGTGCATGCTCGCGTGGGAGGACGGAACCCCGAAGGGACAGATGCGCGCCGTGCTCTCAACCATCGTGAACTCCGACTTGTTCCGCAGCCACGGCTCGGCGGGCCACAAGGTGAAAACGCCCATGGAGTTCACCGTGAGCACGATTCGCGCGCTGCGCACGAGCACGAACGGCACCGCGAATCCGGGCACGTTCTCCGCGGACACAGACGGCTTCGCCATCAGCGGCGGGCTCGGGAGTTTCAACCGCAGCCTCGCGCCGCTCACGCGCATGGGGAACATGGTGCTCTTCGACCGCGACTCGCCGGACGGCTACCCCGAGGACTCACCGGGCTGGATCAGCGCGGGCACGCTCGCGGAGCGGCTGCGGTTCGTGCAGTCCGTGCTCATCGCCACGGGGCAAAGCGGCAAGTCCGATGCCGGCAACAACAACGTGACTTCGCCGCTGGGGTTGCTGCAGGCGAAGCTCCCGCTGCAAGTCCCGCCAGGCAGTGTTTCCAATGCGACCAACGTGGTGGACTATTTCCTCGGCACCCTCTACGCCGGCGAAGGCCGCGCGAATCTCGACCTCTACCGAACCGCCGCGCTCAACTTCCTCAACACGGATGACGCGGGCGCATCCTCGCCCTTCAGTGCGCTCACGGTGAGTGGGACGGCGGGATCCACATACGACAACCGGCTGCGCGGCATGGTGGCGATGTTGCTGACGATGCAGCGATTCCAGGAGCAATGACATGAACACACCGAACATCATCACGCGCCGGAGCTTTCTCGACCGGAGCGTGAAATTGGGGGCGCTCGGCGCGCTTGCGGCGCTCACGGACATTCCGTTCGTGGTGAAGCGCGCGCTGGCCGAGGGCAACATCGGCGGCAACGGCAAGAAGCTCCTGTTCATCTGGCTTCGTGGCGGGAACGACGTGCTCAGTTCGATCATCCCCGTCCAGGACCCCGCCTACAACGCGAGCAACCGTCCGACGACGGTCATCCCGAAGGACGGCCTCACGGATTACTCCGTGGGCAACATTCCGTGCGACTTCCCTGTGAACTCGAACGCTGCCGCGGCGACGTTCTCCTACAACAGCGCCATCCGGCTCGGCAACGGATTCGCCGCGCTGCATCCGTCGCTCAAGTTTCTCGCGCCAGTTTACAACGCCGGCGACCTCGCGGTGATCCATCGCGTCGGCTACCCGCGCCAGTCGCGCTCGCATTTCGACTCCCAGAACTACTGGGAGAACGGCGCACCGAATAACAACTTCGAGAAGGAGGGCATCTTCTACCGCACGATGCTCGAGGCCATTCAGCAGAACACCGCGAAATCCACCGGGCTCACGGGCGTCACGCTTCAGACGGCGCTGCCGTTGATCCTGCGCGGCTCGCAGGCGGCGATGACCAACCTCACGGACCCGTTGCGTTACGACCTGCTCGGCATCCCCAACACCTCGACCAATGCGAACGCGAAGGCGTTCGGCGCGGTGACGAATGCCGCGCCGTTCGCGTTCCCCGACAAGCTCAACCGCCAGCTCCTAAGCCTGCAATACGCGAACATGACGAGCACGCTGCAGATTTTCGCGGCCATTGATTTCACCGAGAACGGCAACACGTTCCTCGACGACACCGCGCTCGACGGCGAGTCCGCGCCCTATCACCTCTTCCCGACGACGAGCGCGAAAAACGGCGGCTACGCGATGCACGGCAACGACACGAACAAGTATGTCGTGCCGAGCAACTCCGCCGCGCTCTTCAGCAACCTCAAGGCGGCGGCGCTCATCCTGAACCGGACCGACGCCATCGTCGCGGGCACGGAGTTCGGCGGCTTCGACACGCACAGCGCGCAAGGCGGCGCCACCGGGGCGCATGCAAACCTCCAGCGCCAGGTCGCGTGGGCCCTGTATTCGCTGAGGAAGTTCTTCCGCATCTACGGCAAGGGCGGCGCCCAGGAGATGGCCGGCGCCCAGATCGGCTGGAATGACCTCGTGATCGTGACCCTTTCCGAATTTGGTCGCACCACGATCGAGAACAACTCCACCGGCACCGACCACGCCGAGGGCGGCGGAATGCTCGTCGCCGGCGGCGCGGTGAAGGGTTACGGAAAGCCCGGCGCCACGACGGGTGTATTTGGATGCCATACAAGCGACAGTGTTCCGTGGGTCAACGGGCCGGCCGGCGCCGCCCCCGCGAACGCCACCGGTTCAATGTTCGGCATCAGCAACCGCTACTTGAAGCGCGCGTATGATTACCGCTCGGTGCTCGGCCGCATCATCCGGCAGCACCTCGGCGCGACGCAGACGCAGCTCAACCGCATCATCCCCGGATACGCCAACGAATCGCAGGAACACCTCCTCTCCGGCGGCACCGTTGCCTCGCCCATCGAAAGCGGGAGCACCACGACGGCCATCATGGGTGAGCCGGATCTCCTAGTCTGATTCCTCGCACAGTTGCGCGTGCGAAACGCGCCGGCTGGTGGCAGGATCATCTCACGACGCCCGTGAACTCTCGTCTCGCACACTGGAATCTCGCCCGATTCCTCCGCACGGTGGTTGCCGGGCTCGCCGCCCTCCTTTGCCCCGAGGCGGGCGCCGCGCAATCCGTCACCCTGCGACCCGTCGCAGATACGTCATTGAGCGAGACGGCGCCGAATAACAACCTCGGGGCGCAGCTCTTCACGACCGCTGGCGTCACGCAGAACAACACAAAGACACGCGTGCTCTATCAGTTCGACATCGCCGCGAACATCCCCGCCGGCTCGCTCATCACAAGCGTCGAGCTCGTGCTCGAAGTCACGCGTCAACCCGCGGATGGTTACGCCATCGGCTCCTTCGGCCTGCATCGGATGCTCGTGTCGTGGGGTGAGGGCAACAAGGTCGCGGCCAACCCGAACAATCCGGGGCAGGGCGCGCCGGCGTCGAGCGGCGAGGCGACGTGGCTGCAGCGCCTGCACGGGGTCGCGTCGTGGTCTGCCCCGGGCGGTGCCGCGGGCACGGACTTCGCAGCCGCCACGAGCGCCTCGCAGGTCGTTTACACGGTCGGCAACTCGCCCTACTCGTTTGGATTCACCTCCGCGATCGCCGCCGACGTGCAGGCTTGGCTCGACGCGCCCCTGCAGAATTTCGGCTGGATGCTGCTCGTGGAGCCGGAATCCGAAGCGTTCACCGCGCGGCGGTTCGGCTCGCGCGAGGACGCACTCAACGCGCCTCTGCTCCACATCCAATACGAACCCGTGCCGGAACCCGCGAGCCTCGCGAGCCTTGGTTGCCTGCTTGGACTCGCGTGGCTCGGACGCCGGCGGGGTTAGTGCTCCCGCCCGCCGCAGTGTCCCCGGATTGTCGGATTGTCGGCTCGCGGCGGCGGCGCCCGTGAGACTCGGCCCAGGTCGATCAATGCGACGAGCCACGTGACGCCACCGACGATCGCGAGGCCGATGAGCCACTTCGTGCGAAACACTTCCGGCAGCCGTTCCAGCTTGTCCCCTTCAAGGAGGTTCACATCCGAAGCCATGCTGTAGTATTCCCACGCCCCGATCAGGAACAGCGTCACCGCCGTGAGAAAGCACGACGCGAACACCCCCATGAATGCCGCGCCCGTAATCCACCGACGGTGCATGAGATGACCCGTCCCCGGAAGGACGACACTGAAGGCGACAGCGAGGCGGCGCTTCCAGGCGCGCTTCGAATGATCGGCGAGGCCGGCGGCGGCCTTCGCATCGCTCGCAGGGCTTTGCGCGCCCGCCTTCCGAAGCAGGGGTTCGGCTGCGGAGGCTGGACGATCCGGTGGGAGGGGGGGCGGCGTGTTCACGGCCGCAGGGATCGAGGGCTCAGCGGGCCGGCGATTTCTGGCACGCGGCGCAGACGCCGAAGAACTCGAGTTTGTGGGTTACGGATGTGAAACCGTTTGCACGGGCAATGCGCTGCTCGAGTTCGGCGGGGAAACACTCCTCGAGTTCGACGACGCCCGAGCACTTGATGCAGATGAGGTGGTGGTGATGGCCGGACTTGTGCGCGCCGACGAGTTCGAAGCGCGCGATTCCATCGCCGAAATCGAACCGTTGCACGAGGCTGAGGTCCTCCAGCAGGTGCATCGAGCGGTAGATCGTCGCAAGGTCGCACGTGCCCCGGGGCAGATGGCCGTGGATTTCACGGTTCGTCATCGGGTGTGAATGGCGCCGCAGCACGTCGAGAATGCGCGCGCGCGCGCCCGTGATCCTGCGGTCGCCCTCGCGCAACCTGCCCGTGAGATCGTCCAGCGGCGCGGCGGAGTGGTCTGAATGACAGGCGCAGTTCATCGCACGTCAATGCACGTGGCCGTGGCTTTGGGTCATGACGGTCAGGACGCCGAACCCGACGCCGAGGACGATGGCGACCACTTTCTGAAGGTTGAAACGATGCCCGTCGCTGCTTTCGAAAAGAATGGTCGTCGAGATATGCATGAAGATGCCGATGACGACCGCGGTGAGTTCGCGCGTGTGGTGGGCAAGTTCCGTGAAGCCGCTCACAGCCATGCCGAGCGGCGCCATGGCCGCAAACAGCCCAAGAAAGCCAAGCGCCCGGTTGCGCGACATGCCGGAGTGCAGAAGCATCACGAGCAGCACGATCGAGACGGGATAATTGTGAATGACAATGCTGACGAGCAGCATCCGCCTCGACCCGGGGTCGTGGTGCGTGTGCGCGTCGCCAAGCGCCATCGCCTCGATGAACGCGTGCATGCAAAGCCCGGCGAGGACGCCGACGGGCAATCCCGCCCGCATGCCGTGCCCGCCCGGGCCGTGATGGTGATGGGTTTCACCTGGGCCATGATGATGGTCGCCGTGGCCCGGCGAGTCGTGGACTTGCAGCGAATGGCCGTGCTCGACTCCCATCGAGATGCTGTCGAGGACGATCTGCACGAAGAAGCCGACGAGAATCAGCGCACCGATGACGTAGTGGCTGCCGTGCGCGCCTTGCTCCGAATCTCCTGGCGGGTGAGCGTAGAGTTCCGGCAGGAGGTGCAGAAAGGTGAGCGACAGCAGATACGCGCCGGTAAACGAGTTGAACAGCTTGATGTAGCCGCGGTCCTGAAGCTTGAACTTCAGGACGGTGAACGCCCCGGCGATGATCGACGAGAGGAGGATCAGGTAGTCCATTCGGGTCGGATTCGGTTCGGCGTCGGGCGGACCAGTTGCAAACCACTCGCAATAAAACGGCAAACGAAAGCCCGCCGGCAGGTGGCGGGCGGTCGCTGCTTACTTCATCAACAACATGTGCCGCGCTCGCTTGATGGCCTTGGTGAGGCGCCGCTGATAGTGCGCAGGAAGGCCGGTGTATCGGCGCGGCAGGATACGGCCGGTGTCGGTCACATACTGGCGCAGCAGGTTCACATTGCGGAAGTCCAGAAGATCGACGGTGAAGTCAATTTTGGGCTTCGGGCGTGGCGTCCGGTTCTCCGCGCGGGCGCCGCGGCGTCCGCCGGCCTCTTCCTTTTCGTTTCGGTTCTTGCGGGGCATGGGTTATTTGATCTCGCGGTGAAGCGTGTGCTTTCGAAGCGCCGGGTTGAACTTCATCATCTCGAGCTTCTCGGTCTTGGTCTTCTTGTTGCGAGTGGTTGTGTAGCGCGACGGGGATTTCCCCAGCTTGCGCGCCTCCGTGCACTCGACGGTCACAATCTCTCGGGCCATGGTTATTCTTTCTCCTTTGCGGGCTTCTCGTCCTCGTCGTCTTCCTCGGCCGGTTCGGGACCACCGGTGGTGTCCACCGAGCCGAGTTGCCCGAGCCGCTTCTGGCGGATGGCGCCGTCGCGCTCGAGTTGCGCCTGGGATTCAACGGTGAATCGAGCCCAGGGAATGGCTGCGAGTCTCGCCCCGGGAATGGACTTGCCGGTCAGTTCGCAGACGCCGTAGGTGCCCTTCTCGATGCGCTTGAGCGCTTCCTCGATCTCGTAGATTGCGTCCTGATCGGAGGAGAGCAGGCTGAGGGCAAAGTCCCGGTCGAAATTATCCGTGCCGGAGTCGGCCATGTGGAGGCTGTAACTGGCCATTTGCTCCGCGGACTCTTTGGCGAGTCCGCTCATCTGGTGGAGGAGCCGGTCGCGCAGTTGGAGGAGCGTGGTGTAATACTTCTGCCACTCGCGCTTGATCTTCACCTTGCCGTTGGGGGCGTAGCTCGAGCGCTTCGCGGCGGCCTTGACCGGGGCGATGCCGAGGATGGACGCGGCGCTCGCCGTGCCGAGAGACTTGGCCTTGCGATGGCGGGAACGTGTCTTCTTGTTCACCTTTTTCTTCGTAGTCACGGCTCGAAAATTCGTTCGATTGTCTGTCGGCGGAACGCACCGCCCGTTTCAAGAGTGCGCGAATGTATCAAAGGACTTCAAATACGCCACACAAAACTTGGGAAAAATCCCGCATCGAAATCGCCCGTGAAATCAGGCTCAAACCGCAACTTCGCTCCCCCCGCCGGGCCGCGCGGTTCAACCCTTTTCGATGCGCGCGTAGGCGTTGTGGTTGTGGATGCTCTCGAAGTTCTCCGCCTCCACGCGATACCACGTCACGTCCGGGTGCGCGTTCAGTTTCACGGCCACGTTGCGCACAAGGTCCTCGACGAACACGGGGTTTTCGTAAGCGCGTTCGGTCACGGCTTTCTCGTCCTGCCGCTTGAGCAGCGAGTAGAGCTCGCTGCTGGCGCTCGACTCGACGAGCGCGATGATGTCCTCGATCCAGATCGCCTTGCGGGAGCGGGTCGCCACGGTGCAGTGACCGCGCTGGTTGTGAGCGCCGTGGCGGCTGATCGCCTTGGAGCACGGGCAGAGGGTGGTTACCGGCGTCGTCACCGTCAGCACGAAGTCGATCTCGTTGCCGACGGCGGTCGCGTCGAATCGGGCCGTGTAGTCCATCACGCCGGCCATGCCCGAGACGGGCGCGTGCTTGGTGAGGAAGAACGGAAACTCCATCTCCAGATGCGCCACGCGGGAGTTCAGCTTCGACTGCATCGCGAGAAGGATGTCCTCGATGTTCTCGACGTGTACGACACGGCCGTGGGCGTTGAGCACCTCGATGAACCGGCTCATGTGCGTGCCCTTGAACTCTTTTGGCAGGTCCACGAAGAGGCCGATCGTGGCAACGGTGTTCTGCACCGCGTGCGCCTTGTCGCGGATCTGGATGGGGAAGCGCAATCCGCGCACCCCCACCTTGTCGATGCGGAGCTCGCGGTGGTCGCGACCGCTTTGAACGTCGTGCAGCGCCGCCTTTGCGCGGGCCTCGCGTTCCCACGGCGTTACTGCAAATTCAGTCCCGGCCTCACGAATCATTCCGCACGCTAGCAGGCGGCGGCTCCGAAGCAAAACGGAAATCGGCTTCCCGTCCGGTGAGATCCGCGTTTCTCCATGTCGCGAGCTGTGCCGGCAGCAAAGTGCTTTACCCCATCGCCCCGCTCCCGCACATTTCGTCGCGTGTCAGTTTTTACGACTCCAAGCCGCAGCAGCGCCGAGCCGCGGGCGTCGGCGGGTTCCGCCCACGAATCCCAGCCGCGGGTCGATGCCGCCATCCGCCGCGCGCAGGACCACTTGTTTCGCATCCAAAAGCCGGAGGGCTACTGGGTCGGCGAACTCATGGTGGACTCCACGCTCGTGTCCGACATGCTCGCCTTCTATCACTGGTGGGGGCGCGTGGATGCGGAGTGGCAGCGCAAGGCCGTCAATCACATCTTCTCCAAGCAACTGCCAGACGGCGGTTGGAATATTTATCTCAACGGCCCGGCGGAAGTAAACGCCACCGTCAAGGCCTACCTCGCGCTCAAGCTGGCCGGCGTGCCCGTCACCGACCCGCGCATGCTCGCCGCGCGCGAGATGGCCATGCACCTCGGCGGCGTGCCGCGGATGAACACTTTTTCCAAGCTCTACCTCGCGCTCATCGGCTTGGTGGAGTGGCACCACGTGCCGGTGATTCCGTGTGAAGTCATCCTGCTGGGCAAGTGGTTTCACGTCAATTTCCACGACATGAGCAACTGGACCCGCTCCATGCTCGTGCCGCTGGCGATCATCAACCACTTCCGCCCGACTCGCCGCGTCAAGGTGGACCTCGACGAATTGTATCCCGGCGGCAAATGGGAGCTCGAGGAGGCCATCCGGCCGCGCTACTTCGACTTCGGCTGGCGCAACTTCTTCCTCTGGCTCAACCGGCTTCATCAACTCGCCGAGTGGGTCAACCGCCGGGGGCTGCATCCATTCCGCGCGACCGCGCTTCGCCGCGCCGAGCGGTGGATGATCGAGCGCTTCGAGGGCAGCGACGGTCTCGCGGCCATTTTCCCCGCGATGCTCAACTCGCTGATCGCGCTCCTCGCGCTCGGCTATCCCGACGACCACCCGGAAGTCGTCCGCGCGCACGCCGAACTGGTCAAGTTGATGCACGAGGAGCAGGAATCCGTCCGCATCGAGCCGTGCTTCTCGCCCGTGTGGGACACGGCCATCGTGAACATCTGCCTGCGCGAATCCGGCGTGCCCGCCGATGACGCGCGCCTCGTGAAGTCCGCCGGCTGGCTCATGGACCGCGAGATTCGCTTCAAAGGTGACTGGCAACACAAGAACCCGACCGACATCGAGCCCAGCGGCTGGGTGTTTGAATACAACAACAAGTGGAACCCAGACGTGGACGACACCGCGATGGTGCTGCTCGCGCTGCGACTCGTCCCGACCGCCGACCGGCGGCGCCGCGACGAGTGCTTTCGCCGCGGCTACAACTGGATGCTCGCGTTTCAGTGCAAGGACGGCGGCTGGGCTGCCTTCGACCGCGACTGCACCAGGAGCGTGCTCGAGAAGGTGCCCTTCGCGGACCACAACGCCATGCTCGATCCCGAGTGCGTGGACATCACCGCGCGCATTCTTGAAGTGATGGGCCTCGAGGGAGCCGGGCTGGACAACGCGCAAGTGCAGCGCGCGCTGCGGTTCATCCGCGAAGCCCAGGAGCGCGACGGTTCCTTCTACGGGCGGTGGGGCGTGAACTACATCTACGGCACGTGGCAGGTGCTGCGGGGCTTGCGAGCCATGAACCACAACATGCGCGAGCCGTGGCTGCTCAAGGCGCGCGACTGGTTGCGGTCCGTCCAGCGCGCCGACGGCGGCTGGGGCGAGCGGTGCAACACCTACGACGACCCGATCTTCAAGGCCGCGGGCCCGAGCACGGCGTCGCAAACCGCCTGGGCCGTGATGGGACTTGCCGCGTTCGACGATCCCGGCGACGCGTGGATGCTGCGCGGCGTCGACTATCTCGTGCGCGCACAAAATCCGGACGGTTCATGGACCGAGGACGAAACCACCGGCACGGGATTTCCGAGGGTGTTCTACCTGAAATACGACATCTACCGGAACGCGTGGCCGCTGCTCGCGCTGGCGACGAGCCGGAGGACCGCGATGCGGGAACCGACCGACGCCGCTGCCGTGGGTGCGACTCGTTCCGTAGGCGCCGGAGTTTTGTCCAGCGGGCATTCATGTCAGGCGTTCGGCGCCGCACCGGCCGTCGGCTCCTGACTCCAATCCGTCGTGACTTCATGGCCGCTCCGGTCCTTGTGTGCTTCGCGGTCAGGCAGGAGGCGGCGCCTTTCCTGCGCGTGACGCCCGAACTGCGGGACGTGCGAGTCGTCGTGACCGGCATGGGACGTCAGAACGCGGAGCGCTCGATTCGTTCGGTGCTCGCCCAAGGCACAGCTCCCGCCTGCGTGATCACCTCCGGGTTCGCGGGTGGACTTGATCCTTCGCTTGAGACGGGGACGGTGGTGTTCGACGCGGACGAAGGATTCGCCGCGGTCGCCGCCCTCGTCGCCGCGGGCGGACGGCAGGCGCGATTTCATTGCGCCCCGGAGGTGGCGGTCACGGCGGAAGCGAAACGCGAACTTCGCGCAGCCACGGGAGCTGACGCTGTCGAGATGGAATCCGAAGTCATCCGCGCCGCGTGCCGCGAGCGGGGTGTGCCGGGCGCGACCGTCCGGGTGATCTCCGACGCGGCGGACGAGAACCTCCCGCTCGACTTCAATGCGCTGATGACGCCGGACCTCCAGATGGACTGTGGAAAACTCGCGTGGGCGCTTGCGAAGTCGCCGGGCAAGGTGCCGGAGTTGATCCGCTTCCAGCGCCGCGTGAAGTCGGCTGCCGCCGCGCTGGCGCGCGTCCTCTGCCGCGCCATCGCGCCCTGACCCGCGCGGCTACTTCGCTTCGAGAGCCCGCTGCGCCGCATCCTCGATCGCGCGCTGCCGTTCCTTCGATTTCTCGCTCCATGAGATGATCGCCGCCCCCGCGACGATGAGCGCGATGCCCGCCCAGCGCGCCGCGGAAATCTGCTCGTTCAGGATGAATCTCGCCGCGAGCCCCGTGATCACGAAGCCAAGCGCCGTCAGCGGCCAGATCAGGCTCACGTCGCGCTGCGACAGGAGGTAGAGCAGCGCGCCGAAGAAAATCGTCTCCATCAGCACGCCGAGGAGGATGCTGCGGTTGGATGCGCCGCGGCCGACGAGCCGGAGGATTTCCCGCGCGGTGATCTGCGCCGGTTCGCCGATTTGCTTGAGGCCGCGGCTCAGATACACCACGCCAACGGCCTCGAACATGAGCGCGACGATCAACACGAGGAGCAGCTTGGTCATCTCAGAGGTCCTGGTAGCGGATGAGTTGAATGCCTTCCGAGGCGACGAGTGACTTCACGCGCGGGCTCACAAGGGCATCGAACTCGTGGCGAAAATCGTCGAGCGACGGGTGCGAGTAAAGCTCGGAATCGCCCGCCGGCAGCCGCGGCAGCAGCTTGCGAACGAAGTCCTCGTCCACGCGCGAGTCTTGAAGAAGGCCAAAGACAACGTCCGTGTGCTTGATGCCGCGAACCGCCAGCGGCGACCGCGCGCGCGCGGATAACACGATATGAATGACCGCGTGTGAGACGCGATACGCCAGCCGTCCGCGCACCAGCCGGGTGTTGAGGCCGAGGTCATCCCGCGTCAGGCGCAGGTGGCGGATGCCCAGCGCGCGCGCGTCTTCCATGAGGATGCCGAACACGACGGGGTGCAGGTGCAGGTGCAGATGGCCGTTCACGTGGTCGAGCGGCAGGCCCGTCGCCCGGAAGCGCGCGAACTGCTCGTGAATCTCCGCACGCAACTGCTCGCGCAGGCTGCGGTCGAAGAAATACCTCATGCCCACGCCAACCGGATTGTTGCTGAAGTCACCGCGTCCGTTCACGAGGCCCGGGATTCGATCAGGCGCAAGAGCCGACCTGCCGCACAGCAGCGAGAGGTGCAGGCCGACACCGAGAGCGGGGTTCGCCGCGGCCAGCGCAACGGCCCCGGCGCAATCGGGTTCGTTCACCATCAGGCTGGCGGTCGTGAGGATGCCCTCGCGATGGGCGCGGATGACGGCCTCGTTGACGGAGCGCGAGCGGCCGAAGTCGTCGGCATTGACGATCAGGCGCCGGGGCGCGTCAGGAGGCGCCATAGTTCGGCACGAGCGCGCCGGTGGCGGTGCGATACCACGTGCGGCCGATCAGCAGGAGTTTTTGCAGTTTGGTGAGCCGCGTGGGGCGCGGGCCGAAGACGTTGAACTGCTTCGACTCGAGCTTTCGAAGCAGGCGCCAATACACCGAGCCCATCAGTTCGGCGGTGGCCATCGACCGGCGGTCCTCCGGTGGCAGGCATTCGCGCGCGCGCTGGTAGTGGTCCTTCGCCCGCGCCGCCGCGCTTTCCGCGAGCGCGCGGAATCGGTCGGAATACTCGCCCCGCATGACCGAGTCCACGGACACCTCGAAGCGCGCGAGTTCCATCAGGGGCAGGTAAATGCGGCCTCGCTCGGCGTCGCCGCGGATATCGCGGAGGATGTTCGTGAGCTGGAGCGCCTTGCCGAGGTGGATGGCGTAGTCGCGGCATGCGGGATTCGCGTAGCCGAAGATCTCGATGCTCAACAGGCCGACGACGGACGCGACGCGGTAGCAGTATTGTTCGAGCTGTTCCCACGATTCGTAGCGCTTGATGTCGAGGTCCATCTCGATGCCGCGGATGAGGTCCTCGAACAGCTCGAACGGGAGCTTGTGCCGGATGATGAACGGCTGGAGTTCGCGGTTCACCGCGAATGCGGGCGCGCCGCCGTGGCAGGCGAGGTGGATGTCCGTCCGCCACGCGGCGAGCGCGGCGCGGCGCTCGAACACGGGCCGCGACTCGTCATCCGCCACGTCGTCCACCTCGCGGCAGAACGCGTAAAGCGCGCTCATCGCGCTGCGCTTTTCGCGGGGCAACAACACGAACGCGAGCGCGAGGTTCGAGGCGCTGCGGCGCGTGATGGACTGGCTGACGGGCGAAGTCATCGTGCCGGGGGCGGGTTGGGCGGCGGCTCGGAGTCGCGAACGGGCGGCAGTCCGCCGGTTTCAGCGAGTGTCGGGTTGGTCGGGCGCTGCCCGTGCCGCGCGCCCTCGACGCGGCGCCGGCGCAGGCCACTTTCGTCGGGTTTGCGAAGGAACCTTGCCCAAAGCAGGAACAGCAGGCCGAGCGCGAGCGCGGCGGCGATGATAAACCACGTCTCGTGAAACGCCTGTGTCACCGCGCTTGAGGGCGGCTCGGGCGGCAGGTCGGCGGACGCGAGTGGCGCGTGCTGGAAGAGGCGGCTCATTCCTGTGCGGCGGGTTGGGGTTCGGCGGCGTCACCGGGGCCGCCTTCGGTGTTGATGTTGAGGCGTTGCATGCGGTAGCGGAGCGCGTGGCGCGTGACCTTGAGCTGCTCGGCGGTCTTGTTGATGGAGTAGTTGTTGTGGACGAGCGTTGAATGGACGACCTCGCGCTCGAACGCGGCCACGGCCTCGTCGAGCGACAGTCCCGCCGCCATGAACTCGGCTTTCCCGCCGGACTTGCGCAGGCGTGTCTCCAGTTCGAAATCCGGCAAACTGGTGGGCTGGATTTGCGCGGTGTCCTCGAGGATGACGGCGCGCTCGATCACGTTGCGGAGTTCGCGGACGTTTCCGGGCCAGTGGTGCACGAGCAGCTTGGCCTCGGCGCCCTTCGAGAGCCTGGCAATCGGCTTGCCCAGGGTGTGGCAATACTGCACGAGGAAGTATTCGGCGAGCAGCATGATGTCGCGCCCGCGGTCGCGCAACGGCGGCAGCCGGAGCTGCACCACGTTGAGTCGGTGGTAAAGATCCTCGCGGAAGGAGTTGTTGCGGATGGCTTCGATGATGTCGCGGTTTGTCGCCGCGAGCAGCCGCACGTCCACCTTGAGTTCCTCGGTCCCGCCGACGCGCGTGAAGGTGCCGTCCTCCAGGAATCGCAGGAGCTTGGCTTGCAGCGCGCGGCTCATGTCGCCGATCTCGTCGAGAAAGATGGTGCCGCCGTCGGCTTCCTCGACGCGCCCGGGCTTTTGTTTGATCGCGCCCGTGAACGCGCCCTTCTCGTGCCCGAACAGTTCGCTCTCGAGCAGGGTCTCCTGGATGGCCGCGCAATTGATGCGGACGTAGGGCCCCGCGGCGCACGGGCTCAGGCAATGAAGCGCGCCGGCAACGAGTTCCTTGCCGGTGCCGCTTTCGCCGAGGATCAGGACGCTCGCCTTGCTCGGCGCGACGGTCTGGATGAGGCGGCGCAGTTCCACCACCTTCGGGGACTCGCCGATGATGTGGTCGAGGCGGTAGCCTTGGGTGACTTGCTGGCGAAGCGCCTGGTTTTCCGCGAGCAGTTGATAACTTCCCGCGCACCGGCGGACCGCGTGGAGGAGTTCCTCGGGGGCGAACGGTTTGGGGAGGTAGTCCGTCGCGCCGGCCTTGAGCGCCTCGACGGCGAGCTTCGGCGTCGCGTAGGCCGTGATCATCAGCGCGGGGACGCCGGGGTAGTCGCGCTTGAGAACCGTCAACAGCCCGTAGCCGCTCATGCCGGTGAGTTGGGCGTCGGTGATGACCATGAAAAATTTCTGCTGCGCCAGCAACCGGAGCCCGAGCTCGGCGGACTCGGCGGTTTCCACGTCGTAGCCTTCATCCTCGAGCACGGATTTCATCGAGAGGCGCATGTTCCTCTCGTCGTCGATGAACAACAGCGGGGGCAGGTCAACGCTCATGAGGTAACGCGGAGCAGGGCTTTGGCCGGAAAATGTAGGGTGAAGCGCGTGCCCTTTCCAAGCCCGGATTCGAGACGGATGTTCCCGCCGTAGAGTTCGACGTTGTGCTTCACGATGGCGAGGCCGAGCCCGGTGCCTTTTTCCTTCGTCGTGTAATATGCCTCGAACACCTGCGCCTGCCGCGACTCGGGGATGCCCGGGCCGTCGTCGTGGATGGAGACGATCACCGAGTCGCGCTCGCCTGTCAGCGCGGCGATGCGAATGCGGCCGCGCCCCTTGAGAGCCTCGCGCGCATTGAGCAGCAGGTTCACAAACACCTCGCGCAAGTGCGCCCGCTGCAGGAGCAATGGCGGCAACGGCTGGCGGTAATCGCGCTCGATGGTGATCTCGAATCCCGCGCCCGTGGGCACAGCCTGCGCGATTGCGTTGTCGAGTTCCTCGACGAGGTCGAGTTTTTCGACGCGCCCCTCGGAGAGTTGCGCGTAGCCCATCAACTCCGTGATGATGCGGTCGGAGCGGTTGATTTCGTCGCGGATGATGTCGAGGTGCGCGCCGGAACAGGCGACGCAGATCGCCACGTTGGAATGTGCGTTGATTTCGTCGCGGATGATGCCCGGGTGCGCGCCCGGCGCGGGCTTCGCATCGTGGAACGAGCGCTGCAGGTTGAACGCCGCGTTGTTGATGATGGCCAGCGGGTTCTTGAGTTGGTGGGCGATTTCGGCTGCGAGACGGCCCGTCGAGCGCAGTTGTTCCTGACGCATCGTGAACTCGCGCGCCTCCTCGAGCAGGGCCAGCCGGAGGTCCGTCAGCACGTTGATGCCGTAACAGCTCGCCGCGAGCAACGTGAGCAGCAGCACGCGGGTCAGCACTCGTTCCCACGCCCGGTCCTCGGACATTGTGAGGAAGGTCGTCATCGCGGCGGCGCCGAAATCCGGCTGGCCTTCGAGAGTCGACAATCCGCGCTTGGGTGGGTTCGACTTCCGCCCTTTGGCAGGCGGGGGGGGCGTGACCGCCGCTCCATTAGGCGAATCCACACCTCGTGCGGCCGCATTCGTGTTCGAGTTTGGAGACTTCGTCTTTTGGGTCGCCGGCGCGAAAACGTCCTCGATCTTCTGATACTCGGCGCCAAGCGTCCGCCAGGTTTGATCGAGAAACCCCGCGAAGACGAAGAGCACGATGACGGCCGCGTTCAATGCGATTTGCCGCCGGACCACCGGCGTGCCGACGGCGTTTCGGACGATGATAAACAGGAAGACCCAATAGATGGTGCTTTCCAATCCTCCCGTGATCACGACCAGCAGCGCCACGAACAGGCTGTCCGCGAGGCTCACCACGAACACCGACCATTCCACCAGCACCAACGCCAGGTGATCCATGGCGAGCAGCACAACCCCGGTGAGGATGTTGAGCACAAGATACGAAATGAAGGCGCCGCGAATCGTCTCCAAGCCGATCTGCCCGATGCTTGGACTGCCTTCGAACCACTCCGGCGAATACAGAAAATACGCGAAACTCGCGAGGACGAAGAGCTTGATGGTCAGGCCCACGTCCCGCTCCATGAACCGGATGCGGTCGGCGCGGATGTCGGCGGCGACTTGCCGCGGTGAAATGAGCTCCCGTAAAACCGGCCAGCGCGATGTGGAGGATGACGCCATTTCGAACCCCCTCAAACACGGACGCCGAGCGCCGCCGCGGCCCTTTCGACGATGCGCGCCGGATCCACCAACCGGCCGATCCCCTCGTAGCCGCACGAGAGCATGCCTTCTTCGGGGCCGAGAAACTCGACGCCGCGGAGGCGCAGCGTGCCGACATTGCACTGCGTCGCCGCGTGCCGCCACATCTTCCCGTTCATCGCCGGCGCCACGAGCACTTTCGCGTCGGGGTTCAGCGCGAGCGCGATGCACGTCAGCGCGTCGTCGGCGAGGCCTTGCGCAATTTTCGCGATGAAGTGGGCTGTCGCGGGCGCGACGAGCAACAAGTCCGACTCGTCGGCGAGCCGGATGTGCGTGGGACGCCAGCCCTCCTCCTCGTCGTAGAGGTCGGTGACGACGGGACGCCGGGAAAGTGTTTTGAAAGGCAGCGGCGTGACGAACCGCTGCGCGTCCGCAGTCATCACCACGTTCACTTCGAAACCCGCCTTCGCCAGAAGGCTGCACACATCCACGGCCTTGTGCGCCGCGATGGAGCCAGTCACGCCGAGGACGATTCGCTTGCCGTGGCTCATGGGTGCGGGGAGCTTAACTGCATCGCCTCAGCCGAGCAATGGCGGCGTGGCGCGCGACTCCCGCATTTTCTCGGCCTCGAGGACCGCCTGCAGCCGCCGCAGGTCCTCCGCGATGGTCGTGCTGAGGATGAGGTAGTCGAACTGGCGCCACTGCGAAATCTCCTCGCGCGCGACCGCCAGCCGTTGCTGAACTGCCTCCGCGGAATCCTGCCCGCGCCGCGCAAGCCGCGAGGCGAGCACGTCCAGCGAGGGCGGCGTGAGGAACACCGTCACGAGGGCGCGACGCAACGTGGCGTCCTCGATCGCCCGCGCGCGAACGGCCGCCGCACCCTGCACGTCGATGGCCAGCAGCACGTCGTCACCCGTGCGAAGCTTCGCGAGCACCTCGCCCGCAAGCGTCCCGTAGCGGTTGCCGTAAACCGTGGCGTGCTCAAGGAATTCGCCCGCCCGCACGCGTCGGTCAAAGTCGTCGGGCGAAAGGAAAAAGTAGTGAACGCCGTCCTGCTCCCCCTCGCGCGGCGCACGAGTCGTGCAGGTGATGGCGCGGGTCACGCCTGAACTTGACGCGAGCAATTGCTCGCACAGCGTCGTCTTCCCGCCGCCCGACGGCGCGGAGAGCACGATGAGCAGCGGCGTGGCGGAGGCTTGGGTCATCGGTGGGATGTCACTCCACGTTCTGCACCTGCTCGCGAAACTTTTCGAGTTCCACCTTGACCGCGACGACCTCGCGCGAGATGAGCGCGTCGTTCGCCTTGGCGCCGATGGTGTTGATTTCGCGGTTCATTTCCTGCGACAGGAAATCCAGCGTGCGGCCGACCGGCTCGGTGGACTTCACGCAATCCTCAAACTGCTTGAAGTGGCTCTGCAACCGCGTGAGTTCCTCCGAAATGTCGGAGCGGTCCGCGAAGAGCACCACCTCCTTCAACAGCCGCTCATCGCCGTCGTGGGGCGCCTCGAGGCCGGCGGCCCTGATGCGTTCGACCAACAGCTCGCGGTGTCGTTTCAGCACGTTCGGCGCGTGCGCCCGGATGCGCGCCACCGCAGCGGCGATGGACTTCATCCGCGCGGCAAGATCCTTCGCAAGGTGCGAGCCCTCGCGCTCGCGCATCTTCACGAGGGCGGCCAGCGCTCGCGCCAGCGCGTCGCGCACCACCGGCCAGAAGTCCCCGGCGTCCGCCGGCGTCTCGGCGGTCTCCATCACGCCGGGCGCGCCGAGAATGAGGTCGAGGCTCACGTTCGGCCCGGTCTTGAGCGCCCGGGCGAGCTTGCGGAATTCCTTCGCGTAAGCCGCCGCGAGCGCGGCGTTCACGCGCGCCTTGCTCGCGAGGCGGTCTTGGGCGGCATGCAGCGCGACGCGCACGGTGACGCGGCCGCGCGCGACGGATCGGTTGGTCGCGTCGCGAACCTGCGGTTCGAGTGGCTCCAGATCCCGCGGCAGGTTGACGGAGACTTCGCCCTGCTTCCGGTTCACCGAGCTGACCTCGACGGTCACCTTCAGGCCGCCGCGGGCGCACTCGCCGCGGCCGTAGCCCGTCATGGATTTCATGTGCGCGGACTATGCGCATCCGGCCGCGCGGGCGCGACACAAAACCGCCCCGGCGGCGGCTTCCCGGTTGCAATCCGTGCCGCGCTCCGCAAACTCCCGCGCAAATCTTGACCCTGCCGGCTGCCCCATCGAGGCCTCCAAGGCCGCGCCTGCCGGACGCGAGTGGCGCCACGGGCCCGACAATCTTCACACGCTCAAGACGCTCACGCAAGTCGCCGGCCTGCTCCGGGACCGGGGTGATTCCGAGGCCGCGAGACTCCTGTTCAACCGGATTCTCTCGGTCAGGAAGCGCACGCTCGGCACGGGCATCGTGCGCCCGCCGGACTTGTGACCCGACGGGACTACGAATGCGGCGCGGATGTTCGGCCGCCCTCACTCCGCCCGCGAGAGAATCTTCCGCCATTCGGCGAGCGCCTGCTTGAATTCGCGGAGCGGTTCGTCGCCGATGACGCCGGTGTGGCGCGCGATTTCCTCCTCGGTTCGTTTCACGAACCACTCCGCCTGCTCGCGCCGCGGCCGCAGCGGCCGGCCCTCGATCTCGACCCACCACGGCGCCGTGTGCGCGAAGCGGATGCGTCCGCCCGGCAGTTCCTCGAAGATGCGGAACGCAAACCATGACGTGTCCGTGACCATGCCGTTGTCCGCGAAGGTGCCCGCGGACCCGGCGGTCATCTTGTCGCCGGTGTGGTTCTTCAACGTCCACACCACCTCGCCGTTCTGCAGCAGTTCCCAGCGAGTCTTGTTGGGCGAGGTCGCGATTTCCATGTCGTTCGTCCGGCGGAAGGGCACCGCGGACTTGAACACTTCGCCGGGCAGCTTGCCGTTCATCACCGCGAGCGCCATCGGCCCGGTCGTCACGAAGCTGCGGCCGGCGGCGAGTCCCTTCATCCACTTGTCGAATCCGAATCCGCCGTCGCAGTGCACATACACGCGGCTGAATCCGAGCGGCACCGGGTGCACGCCGTTCGCCGTCCCCGCGGTCGGCTGGATGCGGAAGCCACAGTTCAGCAGCGCGTAGTAAGTCTCGAAACCGTAATGCGTCCACGCGAGCTCGGTGTCTGTGCCGCTGCCGTTCCCGAGCCCGCGCTCGGCCAGCCGCATCCACTGCGGCGCGGGCACGGCCCAGTTGCGCACGCCGAACTCGACGCGCCAGTGGTGATTGTTCGCCAGCTCGAAGAGGTCCGGCTGGAGCACCGGCACGATCGCCACGGACCACGGCCAGTTGTGTTTCTCGAGGTCAATCAACCCGCCTTCCGCGTGCGCCCGCTCGGAGACGCGCCGGAGCGGAAACACCGGGATGTCGAACCGCTCCCGGTGTCCGACGATGAGGAACGCGCCGAGCGTGTGCGCCTTCCCGCCCGAGTGGAAGATTTCGTATTCCGTGTTGCGCGGATACCAGAGGTGGGTTGGATCCACGACCACGGGCTTGGAGCCGAAGATGCCCTTCGCGTTCCTGTCACTGAGCGTCGGCGCGACCGTGTCCACCGTGGTCCAGTCAATCATCGGCAGCGCCACGTTCACGTCCTCGGCGAGCATCGCGGATTCGAGCTCGGCGGGTGCGCGATGATTGTGGGCGTCGCCGCTGAACCACCCGCGCGCGGCCATGTTCACCCAGCGGCGGAGCGGCAGGCGCAGCGTCACCGGCTTGTCGGCGACGGCGAAGCGGTTCGTAAGAGGTGTCCATTCCTTGCCGCGCTCGACGGTCGCCGTGTAGTTGCCCGCCGGCAGCTCGACAACCCACATGTGCGCCGAGAGCGTGGTGTGGAACTCGGTCGCGTTGGTGTTGAAGCCGCTGCGTTTTTCGTATCGCACCGCGCTGCCGGACGGCGGGACGGGTTTCGGGAAGTGCCACTTCCCATCCGCGCCCTGCAAATACACGCGCGCCGCGAGCGGCTTGGCGGACTCGGCGTCCACGACCTCGCCGTAAACGGGAACAAGATGCCCGGCGGCGGACGCGCTCCAGGCCATCGAACTCACGACGGCCACGAGAAGTGGACGCATGCGGGTGCGCGACCAGGTCATGGCGGGAGCATACCGGGCCCATGCGCGAAGGCAAGCCGGGCGAAGCGACCCCTCACCGGCGATACTGCTCGTTCCGGCGATGTCCGCCCGCGAGCATCTTCACGGATTCCGCCAGCCGCTTCGCTCGCGTCTCGGGCCGTTTCGCCCCGGTGACCCACTCGATGAACTCGCGCTTCGCCGATGGCGGGATGGACTCGAAAAAAGCCGCGGCCTTCGGGGACGACTTGATGGCTCTGGCCAGGTCCGCGGGCATGGGCAGTTCGGCGCGGCGTTTGCGCGGGGCGGGCGTCTCGGCTTCGTCGGCGTCGAGGGTCGGGTCAGGCCAGTGGCAGTTTCGAAGTCGCGCGCGATGTCGCGTCGTGGAATTCCACCAGCTCGCGCAGCGCCGGATGGAGACTTGGATTTCCAAAGCTGCCGAGCAGCTCGCATGTCGCGAACGCCGCCGCCTTGGCGAGATAGTCGCGCTGCCACTCTTGGAAGGCGGCCTCGACTCCTGCGTCCGCGAAGGGCCAGCGGTGATGCGGGTTTCTCGAACCGCAGCGCCACGGCTTGGGCGTGAGCCGCGCCCGGAAGCACGCCTGCGACTTGCACAGCGCGCGATACAACTTGTCCGCGCCGAACGCGTCGAACGCCGACTGCGTGTCCGCCGACTCCGGCGCGACCGGCGCGTGCGCCGCGACGAGCCGGAAGCCCGCGCGCGTGCGATACAGCCGCCAGCCCCAGTCGGGACGGGACTTGATCCAGCTCTCGATGGACTGGCGGACGCGCGTCTCGAGCGGTGGTGGGGCGGGTTTCTTGCCGCCGCCGAACAACCGAGAAAGGACTGAACCACCGGTCGGCGCGGGCTCCGTGTCATCCACGTCCACGAACATCAGTCCCGCCGTGTTGAGCACGAGGCTGCCGTAGCCGTTGCGCGTGACTGCTGCCGCGAGTTGACCGCTGGCGTCGCGAAAGTCCCGGACCACCGGCTCCCGCATCGGCCGGTCGGGATAACCGTATCCGCGCTGGAGTCTCTCGCGTCCGTTGCCGAGCAGCGCGCGAATGCGTTGCAAGCGCGATTCGGCGTGAGCGTGGGCTGCGGCCGCGCTTTCGTCGGACCAACCCCAAGCCACGCAGGTGCCCGAGCCTGCGCTGCTCCAGAAGCGGGGGAAATGCATGCCGGCATCTAAGCCGGAGTGCGCGTGAATAGCCAGCCTGCGGTGCGTCCCTCGAACTCTCGCCGAAGGGCGCGCTACGGAATCGCAGCCGCGGGAACTGAGCGCCCCCAATCCAAAGCTGGTTCGCCGCAAACACAGGTTTCCCCTGCACCAAGCCGCCAAGGCTCGAGACCCGAAGCGACCGGCCGGGCACTTCGCGCCGCTCAGCCCGCGACGGAAACGCGGCGTAGCGCGGGTCCTTGGTGAATTGAATTCGCAACTGACTTCCGGCGCGCAGCGCGTTCAGCGAGTGGGCAAACTCCTCGATCGCAAATCCCGGCGCCGCCAGCGACCCGCGCGCGCGAGTTGGCGGACGCCAGCACGAAGTCCGTGTCCATGGTGTAAACCGGTTCGGCGTAGGCGTTGGTGGCGAGCCCGCCAGTCAGGCAGTAGTCGCCGGGGCTCTCGCACAGCGCGACGACCTGCCCGAAGTCATCCCCGCTGCCCGTGATGGCGCTGAGGGCCTCGCCGCCGGTCATAGCGTCAGAGCAGTGACTTCACTTTCGCCAGCGCCTCATCCAGCTTGGTTG
>VHCN01000039.1 GCA_016871675.1 Verrucomicrobiota bacterium | reverse complement strand
GTGAAGGCCGGGCCTTCCCACCAATACGGCCCGAAGACGGCGTCGGGTTTTCCATCGCGGTTCAAGTCGCCGAACATCGCGCCCTCGGACCAGTAGTGTTTTTCGAGCTGTTGTTTCTTGAACGAGTGCAAGGTGGTGTCAGCAGCGGAGGCGGCAAAGGCAATGGACACGGCGGCGAAGGACCCAACGAGTGGCTTCATGGTGGAGTTGTCGCAAGTCGTGGAGAGTGGGTCAAGCGGCCAGACTCCCGCCGACACGGCCTGATCGTAATCCTCATCCTATTCTTGATCCTCCGGCGCACCTGAAGGGGAGATTAGGATTAGGGTGAAGATTCAGATCAGGAGAGCGCCCGGGCAGCATGCGTCGCTGGCGCCGAGCGCATTGCTGCATTGTCTTCGCCGTGGTTCTCCGCTAGCAAGTCGGGCGTCATCGGACCGCGCCATGTATTTCCTGAAACGCCTCGCGTGGATGCTGCCGTTGATGCTGGTGATCAGCCTGATGGCGTTCGCGCTGGTGCGTGTGGCGCCGGGCGGGCCGTTTGACAAGGAGCGCAAGCCGGCGTCGCCGGAGATCGAGCGCAATCTCAAGGCGAAGTATCACCTGGACGAGCCGTTGTGGAAACAATACCTGCGCTTCCTCGGCGGCGTGGCGCAGGGCGACTTCGGGCCGTCGCTGAAGTATCGCAACCATTCGGTGACGGACATCATCGCGCAGGGGCTGCCGGTGTCGCTGGCGCTCGGCGGGATGGCGTTTTGCTTTGCGATGGGGGTGGGCATCCCGCTGGGGTTCTACACGGCGGTGCGCAAAGGGGAGTTCGGCGACTACGCGGGAAGTTTGCTCGCGGTGCTCGCGGTGTGCATCCCGGGGCTGGTGGTGGGACCGCTGCTCATCGTGCTCGCGGCGATCCACTGGCGGCTGCTGCCGGTGGGGTTGTGGGAAAGCCCCGCGCACGTGGTGCTGCCGACGCTGACGCTCGGGCTTTACTTCGCGGGCCGGGTGGCGCGATTGATGCGCGAGGGCATGCAGACGACGCTGCACGCGGAGTTCATCACCACCGCGCGCGCGAAGGGGCTCGGCGACACGCAGGTGCTGCTGAGACATGCGTTTCGCATCGCGGTGCTGCCCGTGGTGAGCTACTCGGGCCCGATGCTCGCGGACCTGCTGACCGGGTCGTTCGTGGTGGAGAACCTGTTCCAAGTGCCGGGCATCGGCGTGTTCATGGTGAACAGTTCGCTGAGCCGCGACTACACGATGGTCGTCGGTCTCGTGCTGCTCTACGCCGCGCTGCTGCTCGCCTTGAACCTGCTCGTCGATCTCGCCTACAGCTACCTCGACCGGAGGGTGGTGTATGAGTGAGCCCGCGGCGAACGTCGGGGCGCGAACCGACCCCGGTGGAGCCTCGAACTCCGTCGTCGCTCCGCACCTCTCCCCCAACCAGCGCGCGTGGCGGCGGTTCCTGCGCAACCGGCTCGCGGTGGGTTGCGCCGGGCTGCTCGTCGTGATGCTGGGCATCATCCTCGTGTGGCCGTGGATTTCGCCGCACGCGCCGGATGCCGTGGGCGAGGCGCAATTCCACCCGCCCGATGCGACGCACTGGCTCGGCACGGACGTGCACGGGCGTGACTTGCTGAGCCGGATTTTCTTCGGCGCGCGGGTGTCGCTGCTCGTGGGCGTCATCGGCGCGCTGGTGAGTTTTGTGATCGGCGTGACGTGGGGCGCGGTGGCGGGTTATCTGGGCGGCCGGTGGGACAGCGCGATGATGCGCATCGTGGACGTGCTCTACTCGCTGCCGTCGATCGTGTTCGTGATCGTGCTCATCACGACGATCAACGGCGTGCTTGACACGATGAAGTCCGCGGGGCTCTCGACGCAGGGCGCGCGCTCGGCGCAGTTCATCTGCCTGTTCGCCGGGCTCGGCGCGGTGTCGTGGCTGACCATGGCGCGCATCGTCCGGGGACAGGTGCTGTCCCTGCGCACGCGCCAGTTTGTGGACGCCAGCCGCGCGCTTGGCGCGAGTCACGCGCGCATCCTGTGGCGGCACATCCTCCCGAATGTCGCCGGCGTGATCATCGTGTATCTCACGCTGCTCGTGCCGGCGATCATCCTCTACGAATCGTTCCTGAGCTATCTCGGCCTCGGCATCCAGCCGCCGCAGGCGAGCCTCGGCTCGCTCATCGCGGAGGGCGCGGGGCAGATCAATCCCGTCCGCATCTACTGGTGGCTCATCGCGTTCCCCGGCGTGATGCTCGTGTCGCTGCTCCTCGCGCTGAACTTCGTCGGCGACGGCTTGCGGGACGCGTTCGATCCGCGCGCCGGCAAGTGAGCCGCGCGTCGCCGGGCGTCGACTCGTGACTCGCAGCGCCCCGCGAGCTACGCGGTCTTCGCCGCCCTGATGTTCTTGAGCAACTCCCCCGCGCACGCACCGGCGAAGGCCGGGTCGTTGATGGCGCAATCCATCTCGATGACGGGAATTCCCGGCCGTAGGTGCGCCTTGAGGTTTTCGAAGAGCGCGCGGTCGGCGGCCGGATCGTGAAACTTCTGTCCCTCCGCGCTGATGACGCTGATCGCGCGCAGCGGCACGAGCACCGTGACGGGCGCCGTCGAGAGGTTGACCTTTCCGGCGAGTATCCGGCCGAGTTGCGCACACTCGTCGGGAGTGGTGCGCATGAGCGTGACCTGCGGGTTGTGCGCGTAGAAGGTCCGGCCGGCGAACTTCGCCGGAACCGTTTCCGGCGGGCCGAAGTTCACCATGTCGAGGCAGCCGGGCGTGACGATCGCCGGGACACCGCGGCGCGCGGCGGCTTCGCACCGTGACGGACCGGCGCCGAGGATGCCGCCGACGAGTTCATCGGCCCATTCGGTGGTGGTGATGTCGAGCACGCCGGTGATCAAACCGGTCTCGATGAGCGATTCCATCGTGCGGCCGCCCGTGCCCGTGGCGTGGAAAACGAGCACCTCGAAGCCCGCGGCTTCAAGCTGTTTCTGCGCGCGCTGCACGCACGCGGTTGTGTTGCCAAACATGCTCGCGACGATCACCGGCTTGTCGCCGCCCCGGGCGACGGTGGCCTCGACCATGCCGCAGATGGCGCCCGCGGCGCGCGTGAGAATCTCGCGCGAGATGCGGTTGATGCCCGAGACATCCACGATGGAAGGGAACATGACGATGTCCTTCACGCCGACGTATTGGCCGACATTTCCACCCGCAAGCGTGGAGACCATGAGCTTGGGGAAACCCACCGGCAGCGCGCGCATCGCCGCGGTCGCGATAGCCGTGCCGCCGCCGCCGCCGAGCGATATCACGCCTTGAATCCTCCCCTCGGCCGCGAGCCGCGCGAGCACGATGGGCGCGCCTCGCGACATCGCGGCGACGGCCTCGCCGCGGTCGCGCCGGGCCACGAGCGCGGCGAGATCCGCGCCGGCGGCGCGCGCGATTTCGTCGCGTGAAACATCCGGCGCGAGTTGCGGAGCCTCAAGCGCGCCGACATCGACCACGACCGTCGCGTGGCCGCGCTCGCGGATGAGCCGGGCGACGAAGCCGTGCTCCTCGCCCTTGGTGTCCATCGTGCCGAGGATTGCGATCGTGGCCATTGGATGGGGCGCAGCGTAGCGCGGAGCCGCGGGATGTGGAGTTGAAAATCGCCGCGCGGCGCTCGCGGGGCGGATGGCGCGCTCCTGCTTCCCCGCCGGGCTGCGGGACATGCCCGGGAACATCACGTTCGAGCAGTTGAAACCGGGGAGCTTTCACATCGGGCGCGCCGGCTGGGGGCACAGTTGCGTGGAGGACAGCGTGGCACTCGCCGTCGAAGCCGCGCGCGAGGGACTCGACGTCGTGCTCCAGCCCGCCAAGCACTAGGCGGCCCTCGCGGCACAAAGTTCGCGAGCGCGGGCTTCACCGAGTTCCGCGACAACCCACGTCGGTTGCAAGCCGCGTAATTCCCCGACTGAGTGCGCGCCCGTCGCCACCGCGAGGCTTCGCGCACCGATGGACTTCGCGCACGTGATGTCGTGCGGCGTGTCGCCGATCACGAGGATTTCCTCGCCGCACAGCCTTCGGCCGAGGGCGCGCGAGGCGCGGCGCTGCGCGATCGCGGCGAGTTCGTCCCGATGCTCGTGGTCGTCTCCGAACGCGCCGACGCTGAACAGCCCCCACAACTCGTAGTGGCGCAGTTTGATCTCGGCGCCGAGGCGGATGTTTCCCGTGAGCAGCCCGAACGCCGGGGGTTGGGGGAGCGATTGCAGGTCGCTGAGAAACGACCAGACGCCCGGGCACGTGCGCCCGTGGCACTGGTCAAGCAGGTGGTCGAGCCAGAACACGTAGCAGTCGTAAAACCGCTGCAGCGATTCCGCCGTGAGGTCGTGATTGTGCCGCGAGAGGAATTCCCGCACGAGGCTGGAGTCGGTGCGGCCCGCGAACTTTAACTGCTCTGTGCCATTCGGAAGGCCGAACGCGTTCTCGAACGCTTTGCCAAACGCGCGCACCCCCGCGCCCCCGGTCTGGATGAGCGTTCCATCGATGTCGAACAGGACGAGTCGGATCACGCGCGGAGGTTAGGACGATTCCGGCGCGCCGGGAAGTCTGCCGGGCGGGCGCCCCGCGCGCCGTTTCGATGTTGAACGACCGCCTGTGTTCATGCTTGGCTTCGGGCGTTTCCCGATATCCATGACCGACAATCCGCGCCACAATCGCACTGCGATTTTCTCCGCACAGTTTCTTCGCCTCAGTGAACTGCTCGGCGAAGTGCTCCCGGCGAACCCCTTTTACTCGCGCAAACTCGGCGCGGCCGGTGTCAGCGCCGACATCGAGAGCATCGAGGCGTTCAAGAGTCGCGTGCCCTTCACCACCAAGCAGGAACTGGTCGAGGATCAGGCGGCCAATCCGCCTTACGGGTCCGACCTCACGTATCCGCTTTTCCAATACACGCGCTGCCATGTGACCAGCGGCAGCACCGGCCGTCCGCTGCGCTGGCTCGACACGCCCGCGAGCTGGAACTGGATGCTCGACAACTGGGAACTCGTCCACCGCACCGCGGGCACCGCGCACTCGGACACCGTCTTCTTCGCGTTCTCGTTTGGGCCGTTCCTCGGGTTCTGGACCGCGTTCGAATCCGCGCAGCGCCTCGGCTGCCTCTGCGTCGCCGGCGGCGGCATGAGCAGCGTCGCGCGGCTCCGCGCCATTCTCGACCAGGCTGTGACCGTCCTGTGCTGCACGCCAAGCTACGCGCTGCACCTTGCGCAAGTCGCCGAAGCTGAAGGGATGTCCCTTCGACACTCCAAAGTCCGCACCCTCAGCGTCGCGGGCGAACCCGGCGGCAGCATCGGCTCCACGCGGTTGCGCTTGCAGGAAGCCTGGCCCGGCGCGCGCGTTTACGACCATCACGGCATGACCGAGGTCGGCCCCGTCACCTTCGAATGCCCTGCGCGTCCGTGCGTGCTGCATGTGAACGAATCCGCCTACATCGCCGAGGTCCTCGACCCGGCGACCGCCCGCCCCGTCGCGCCCGGCGACACCGGCGAACTCGTCCTCACCACACTCGGACGCCACGCCTCGCCGCTGTTGCGCTACCGGACCGGCGACCTCGTGAAGATTTCCGCGCACCCTGCCGCCAAGCTGCCCTGCGACTGCGGCCGCTTCGACCTCGCGCTTGAAGGCGGCATCCTCGGCCGCGTGGACGACATGGTCATCATCCGCGGCGTGAACGTCTTCCCCAGCGCCATCGAGGACATCGTGCGCAAATGCGGCGGCGTGGCCGAATACCGCGTGCGCGTGAACCGCACGCCGGCACTCGTCTCGATGGAACTCGACCTCGAACCCGACGCCGGCTGCCTCGACACCGGTTCGCTCGTGCGCCGCGTGACCCATGCGATCGAAAGCTCGCTCAATCTCTCTGTCCCCGTCCGTGCCGTGGCCCCCGGCGCGCTGCCGCGCTTCGAGATGAAAGCGCAGCGCTGGGTGCTCGAGTGAATGCCGCGCCCAGGGCGCAGGCCGACGAGGTGGAGAATGAGTTCTTCGGACTGCGGCGGGACGCTGAGCGCCCCGCCGCTTTGGCGTGCGGCAAGCGAACCCAGGCCGGGTCGTCCCTTCGCTCTGCGACCGCACTCCAAGACCCGCGACGCGCAGCCACCCCATCGCACCGCGCGCGACATCGGTTGCGACGGGTTTCTTCGCAAGCCGGACACCCCGGCCATGGTCGCGGGCGTGTTGTACCTGGAAGCTCCCCGTTGGCCCGAGTGGGGATTTGCAGCAGCCATGTCCGGCGGCATGAAGCCGCGCCTTAAATTTGAACCGCTGTCCTGCGCAACAGGCGCACGTCCACTGCGTCCATGCCCGCGGCGCGGATGGCGTCCATCCCGAGGTCGGTGTCTTCGAACGCGCGGCAGGCTGCGGGCGGAACGCCGAGGCGACGGGCGGCCTCGAGAAAGATGTCGGGCGCGGGTTTTGGGTTCACCACGTCCTCGCTGGTGACGATTGCGTCGAAGTGCTGGCGAATGCCGAGGTGGACGAGGATTTGTTGGACGACGTGGAGCTTGCCTCCCGACGCGACGGCCATGGGGAGTCGTCCGGCGTGTTCGCGGGCGATGGCGACGACCTCCGGGATGGGCTCGGCGCCGCCTAAAAGCGGGAGGAAGGCGTGCTCTTTCTCGAGCGAAAGGGCCACGGGGTCCTTGGCGTGGCCCTGTTCTTCGCAGAGGAGGCGAAAGATGTCGCGCGAAGGCACGCCGCCGAGTGCGTAGAAGCGCTCCTCGGTGAAGTGGATGCCGTGGCGGCGTGTGACCGTGTGCCATGCCTCCCAGTGAAGGGGCATGGTGTCGGCAAGGGTTCCGTCGCAGTCAAAGATGAGGCCGCGGATCACGGGAGTGGGTTCAAAGTTCAAGGTCTGAAGTTGCGAGCGCCGCGTTCAGAGTTTCAGCGACTGGAGGCGCTGTTCGACGTCGTTGGCCATGAGGGGTTCGATGACGGGGTCGAGCGCGCCTTCGAGGATGCGGTCGAGGTTGTAGAGTGTGAGTTCGATGCGGTGGTCGGTGACGCGGTTCTGCGGGAAATTGTAAGTGCGGATGCGTTCGTTGCGTTCGCCGGTGCCGACCTGTTGGCTGCGTTGGGCGTCATACTTGGCTTTCTCCTCGGCGAGTTTGCGGTCGAGGAGCCGGGTGCGGAGGACTTTGAGGGCCTTGGCCTTGTTCTTGAGCTGGGAACGCTCGTCCTGGCAGCGGACTTCGACGCCAGTGGGCTTGTGGACGATGCGCACGGCGGAGTCGGTGGTGTTGACGCCCTGCCCGCCGTGGCCTCCGGCGCGGCAGACGCCGATCTCGAGATCCTCGGGGCGGATCTCGATGTCCACGTCGGCGGCCTCGGGCAGCACGGCGACGGTGCAGGTGCTGGTGTGGATGCGTCCGCTGGCCTCGGTGGCGGGCACGCGTTGCACACGGTGGACGCCGGACTCGAACTTGAGGCGTCGGTAAACGTCCTGCCCGTTCACGCCGAAGATGACTTCCTTGTAGCCGCCGAGGTCGCTCGGGCTGGCGTCCATGGGCTCGACTTTCCAGCCGCGCGCGTCGGCGTAGCGCGAGAACATGCGGTGCAAGTCGGCGGCGAACAGGGCGGATTCCTGGCCGCCGGCGCCGGCGCGAATCTCGATGATGGTGTTGCGCGAGTCGGCCGGGTCGGGCGGGATGAGGCCGCGCTGGACTTCGAGGGCGAGGTGCCGTGTTTCGGCCTCGAGCCGGGCGATGTCTTCCTTGGCGAGTTGCGCGAGTTCGGAGCCATCGGGTTCGGCGGCGAGGAGGGCGCGGTTTTCCGTGAGTTGATCGAGCGTCTTGAGGTAGGCGTCGGCCGCGGCGGAGATTTCCTTGAGGCGCGAATACTCCTTGGAGAGGTCTTGCGCGCGCTGCGGGTTGGCAAAGGCGTCGGGCGCGCTCAGGGCCGACTCGACGTCGGCGAAGCGCTGCCGGAGTTTCTCAATGTGCGGACGCAGGTCCATGGAACGCAGGTTCGGCCAGTGTTCAGGGTTTGGACAGCGGTTCGGTCGTTGATCCTGCCTCGGCTCGGGATGCGGGAGCCGGGCACTGATTGCTGGACTCTGAATGCTCTCCGCACCCCCCCGCGCAAGGGTGCCAAAAGCAAACCCGCCCGCCGGCCGGTGAAGGCCCACGGGCGGGTTGCGGAAAGCTCGCTACTTCTTCTTGCGCTTCGTGTTGGCCTCGGCCTGAACGGCTTGTGCGGCCTGCGTCTTGACGAGCCGCTGCTGGTATTTGTCGACGCGGCCGGCGGTGTCGACGAACTTCTGCTGGCCCGTGTAGAACGGGTGGCAGACGTTGCAGATGCCGAGCAGGGCCGTGGCGCGTGTGGAGCGGGTCTTGATCACGTTGCCGCAGGCGCAACGAATCTCGGCCTCAACATACTTCGGATGAATGTCAGCCTTCATATCAAAGGGTCGCGACCATACCAGCGAGTCGTGAAGTGACAAGCGGGAATTTGGCCGCGCGACCATAAACGGATTCTCGACGCGCGTCGGCCTTTTTACTTGCGGCCCCGGCCCCGGCCCACTAAGAACGGCCCAACAGAATCCCTGAGTGTCGGACCGCTTCGTCGCAAGTGTGCGTCATTTGCCCGGCAGTCCGCCCCGGCGAAAGGCACCATGTCTCATCCAAAGGAAACACCCGAACCGCCCGGCTTTTCACGCCGCGGCTTTCTGCGGGGCATCGGCGTCACCGGCGCCGCCGCGAGCGTCATCACCACACTCAAGCCCGAGGCCTCCGCCGCCGAAGCCGGCATCCGTGGGCCGGGCGAAGTGCCCGTCACGCTCAAGGTCAACGGCACGGCGCACAAGCTCAACCTCGAGCCGCGCGTCACGCTGCTCGACGCGCTCCGCAACCGCCTCGACCTCACCGGCTGCAAGAAAGTCTGCGATCGCGCCACGTGCGGCTCGTGCACGTGCCTTGTGGACGGCGAGCCCGTTTACTCGTGCACGATGCTCGCCATCGAGGCCGAGGGCCGGAGCATCACGACCGTCGAGGGCATCGGCACGCCGAAGAAGATGAGCGCGGTGCAGTCGGCCTTCGTCAAGAACGACGCGCAGCAGTGTGGCTTCTGCACGCCGGGCTTCGTCACGGCGGCAACCGCCTTCGTCCGCAAGCATCCCAACGCCACCATGGATGAAATCCGCGCCGGGCTCGGCGGGAACCTCTGCCGCTGCGGCACCTACGCCGGCATGTTGCTCGCCGTGTCCGACGCCGCGAAGAAAGGAGGAGCGTAATGGCTACCGTTGCATGGCCCGCCGCTGACAAACGCGCCCACATCGGCAAGCGCTACGACCGCGCCGACGGCCCCGCCAAGGCCACCGGTTCGGCAAAATACTCCTACGACGTCAACCGCCCCGGCATGCTCTACGCCAAGGTCGTCACCTCGCCGCACGCGCGGGCGGACGTCTCGGGCGTGGACACCAAGGCCGCCTCCGCCCTCAAGGGCGTTCGCGCCGTGTGGGTGGACGCCGACCTCAAGGAAGTCCAATACGTCGGCCAGATCGTCGCCGCCGTCGCGGCGGACACCGAGGAAATCGCCACGGAAGCCGCCGACTTGGTCAAGGTCACCTACAAGGCCACGCCACATCAAGTCGTGGACAACGACCCGAAGTTCGTGAACGCACAGAGCGGCGCGCCCGCGGTGCGCAACGTCGGCAATTTCGACCAGGCCTTTGGCGCGGCAGCCGTCCGCCACGAGGGAGTTTATGGCGTGCCCGTCATCACGCACTGCTGCCTCGAACCGCACGGCCAAGTCACCGAAATCAAGGGCGACGAGCTCCACATCTGGCCCTCGACGCAAAACGTCACGGGCTACGCGAACCAACTCGGCGCGCAGGTCGGCGTGGACCAGAACAAGATCTTCGTCGAGACCCAATACATGGGCGGCGGCTTCGGCTCGAAGTTCAACTTCGACAAATGGGGCGTCATCGGCGCCACGCTCAGCAAGCAGACGGGCAAGCCCGTCAAGCTCATGCTCGACCGCGATCTCGAACAGATGATCGCCGGCAACCGTCCCTCCGCTTACGGCAAGGTCAAGGTCGGCCTCGACAACACCGGCAAGATCACCGCCTTCAGCGCGGACATCGTCGGCACCGGCGGCGTCAGCGGCTGGAACATGGCGCAATTGCCCTACGTCTTCACCAAGATCCCGAGCATCGCGATCAACGGCCGCCGGATCCTCACCAACCGAGGCGCCCAGCGCGCGTGGCGCGCGCCGGCGCATCCGCAGTGCTGCTATCTCACGCAGTGCGCACTCGCCGACGCCGCGGCCGCGCTCAAGATGGACGAGTTGGACTTCTTCCTGAAGAATCTCGACCTCACCGACCGCGAGGACGTTTACAAGGCCGAACTCCTCAAGTGCGCCGACATGATTGGCTACCGCAAGAAGGCCCATCCACGCGGCGACACCACGCGCGGCCCCATCAAGCGCGGACTCGGCATGGCCATCCACACCTGGGGCGGCCGCGGCCATCCGAGCCAGTGCGACATCACCATCCATTCCGACGGCACCGTCGAGGTCAAGATGGGCACGCAAGACCTCGGCACCGGCACGCGCACGACCGTCCCGCAAGTCGTCGCGGAAACGCTCGGCATCCAGATGGATCAGGTGAAGATGCTCATGGGCACGAACCGCTATCCGCCCTCCGGCGGTTCCGGCGGCAGCACCACCATCGGCGGCGTCAGCGCCGCCGCGCGCATCGGCGCGACCGCCGTGTTGAACGAACTGCTCGACCAACTCGCCCCTCGCATGGGTGTGAAAGCCGACCAGCTTGAAGCCAGCGCCGGCGCGATCCGGCAGATTGGCAATCCCGCCTACGCCGTGCCGTGGAAGACCGCGTGCGCGCTGCTCGGCCCGAACACCATCACCAAGCGCGGCGTGTGCGACCCGAACGCCGCGCAGGCAGCCGGCCTTCTCAGCGCGCAGGTCGGCGGCGCGCAGATGGCCGACGTCTCCGTGGACATCGAGACCGGAATCGTCACAATGAACGAGATGGTCGCCGTGCAGGATTGCGGCCTCATCATCAACCTCAAGCTCGCCGAGAGCCAGGTCTTCGGTGCCGTCATCATGGGCATCACCTCCGCGCTCTACGAAGAGGCCGTCTACGATCCCGCCACCGGCCAGATGCTCAACCCCGACATGGAGTTCTACCGACTCGCCGGGCTCAAGGACGTCGGCATCCTCAAGGTCCACATGATGACCGGCAAAGGCTACGACGAACGCGGCGTCATCGGGATCGGCGAGCCACCCGCCATCTCACCCATGGCCGCCATCGCCAACGCCGTCACCAACGCCATCGGCGTGCGCGTGCCCGACCTTCCGCTCACGCCCGACCGCGTCATCAACGCCCTCCAGAAAGGAGGCAAGCTCGCATGAAGCCATTCGAATACGCAGCGCCCAAGACCATCAACGAAGCCGTCGGACTCCTCGGCGACACGTGGGGCCGCACCGAGGTTCTCGCCGGCGGCACCGACCTGCTGACCTGCATCAAGGACGGACTCGCCTCGCCTTCGCGCCTGGTCAGCCTCCGCAACCTCGCCGGCCTCGACGACCTCAAGTCCGATTCCAAGGGCCTGCGCATCGGCGCGATGGTCACCCTCGCCGAGCTCGCCGCACACTCCGCCGCGCAGAAAAACTTCCGCGCGCTCGTCACCGCCGCGACCGGCATCGGCTCCGCGCAGATGATGAACATGGGCACCGTCGGCGGCGACCTCTGCCAGCGCCCGCGCTGCTGGTTCTTCCGCAACGGCAACGGCCTCCTCGCCATGAAAGACGGGAAATCCCTCGTCCGTGACGGCGACAACCGCAACCACGCCGTCTTCAACACCACCGGCAACGCGCTCTTCGTCAGCGCGTCGAGCCTCGGCCCCGCGCTCGTCGCGCTCGGCGCCGAGATCAACGTCGTCGGACCCAAGGGGAAGACCCGCAAGATTGCCGCCGCCGAGTTCTTCACAACGCCGCGCAACGACAACGAACGCGAGACCGCGCTCAAACCGAACGAAATCGTCACGGACGTCTTTGTCCCGAACCTCGGACTCAAGAACGCGACTTACGAAGTCCGCCACCGGGCCGGACTTGACTGGCCGTATGTCACCGCCACCGTCGCCTACAAGCTCAACAAGGGCCTCATCACCGACGCCCGCGTCGTGCTCGGCCACGTCGCCACCACGCCGCACCGCGCCGCGAGCGCCGGCCGCGTGCTCGAAGGCTTGAAGCCCGACGAGTCCGCCGCCACACGCGCCGGCCTATCGGCGACCGACGGAGCGAAGCCACTGAGCGGAAACACCTACAAACTGCAACTCGTGAAAACCGCCGTGAAGCGCGCCGTGCTCGCCGCGGCTTGAAGGAGACCTGGCCATGGAACCGACCCCACCCCCCTCGATTGACCTCCGCGCCCCGTGCCGCCACCTGCGCAGCAAGGAAATGTTCCACTCGGCCGCCGGCGCGCCGGACGACGAATTCTCCAGCGGCGTCTATTGGTGCCAGAAAACCTGCGAAGCCTTCGGCCCCGACGGCGAACTGGCGGACAAAACCCGGTGTTGCAACGGGCGCACGTGTTATCTACTTTAACCATGCCCGCACAAGCCGGGCGCCACACGACACGACCATGAAAACCGGCATCCTACTCGCCACCCTCCTCGCAGCCTCCGTGCTCACCTCGCGCGCTGCCAGCATCCATGGCGACTACCTCGAAGTCCGCACCTGCGACATCTACACCGGCCCGTGCTTCGCCAACGCCGAAATGGGCCTCACGGGCAAGGAAGCCATCCTCACGTGGGCCATCCGCGAAGGCACATGGAACGGCACGCAACTGAACGGCCTCAAGGTCATCGCCGTCGTCCGCACCGACACCACGATGGGCGACCAGGCCTTCGCGCCACGCGCGGGCAAGGCCGTTGTCATCGTGGACTCGAAGGCCGACGCGAAGCAGCGAGAAGCCCTCGTGGCAATGGTTCGCGCCGCAGGCGGCAAACTCATCAGCGAAGTCGCCGAGATAAAGTCCGCCGCCATCGAGACGAACATTGGCAACTGCACCAAGGCCGGCTGCGCGTCGGTGAAAGCCGCGGACCTCGTCGCCATCACCACCCGGTGCTTCGGCGACAAGGACCACGTCTGCGGCAACGAGACCACCTTCTACCCGCCGCTCACGAAAATCGCCGGCGCGCTCCCCGCGTTCACCGAGGTGGCCCGCTACGCCGGCACGGGCTTGAACGTGACCTTCACCGCAAGTCACCAGCGCAGCGCGTTCCTCGGCACGTTCTCGATCTGATTCACCAGCCGATTCGCACGAAAGCCGGAGGGCGAAGCGCCTCCGGCCTCTTTTTCCCCGGCCGCACTCTCGGCACCCCCTGTCACACGTCACTCAAGTAAATCTCCCTGTTACGATACAGGTAGAGCGCGCCAGACGTGGCCGTCAGCGAGACCGTCACCCAGAGCGAGAACTGCGCGAACGGCCCGACCCACGGGTTGAAAAACCCCTTGAGCACCGGCCACCACTCCACGTGCGCGTCGAGCACGAGCAGCGCGATGACCGCCACCATCTGCGAAATGGTCTTATGCTTGCCGTAGCGTTCTGCCGCGAGCGTCACACCCTTCGACGCCGCGAGCAGCCGCAGACCGGTGATCGCCAGTTCACGCGCCACGATCACGATGGCCATCCACGCCTCGACGATCACGATGGGCGCCGGCGCCAGTTGCGCCCGCTCCACCAGCGCGATGAACGCCGAGCACGTGAGGATCTTGTCCGCGAGCGGGTCCATCAGAATGCCGAAGTTCGTGATCAGCTTCCGCTCGCGCGCGATCTTGCCATCGAAGTAATCCGTCAGGCTCGCGATGCTGAAGAACACGAGCGCGAGCGTGTCATTCACCGGCGAGCGCGAAAACATCACGGCGAGGAAGACTGCCGTCATCACGAAGCGCAACACCGTCAGTTGGTTGGGAAGGTTCATTCGGGCGGCATCACTTGCATCTTAAGCGTCACGTTTTACGACGGACGGGTGAATCGTGAAACGCAAAAACGCAGCGCGTGACCGGCAACCCTGCCGTCACACTGGCTCTGCAATCAGGTCGTAGTCCGTGTGCCCGTCGACGCGCACCGTGGCGAACTCGCCCGCCGGCAGCAACCCGCGCACATACACCCGCCCGTCAATGTCCGGCGCGTCCGCGTCGCCGCGGGCGACGGAGTAGTTTCGGGATTGGAGTTTCGAGTTCCGGGATGTTCCGTCGCGCAAAAGCCCGTGTTCCCACGAGCGGATGCCGGCCTGCTTGAGATGCCGGTCGTTCGCTGGCCCTTCGACGAGCGCCTTGAGCGTGCGGCCGACGAAGCGTTCGCTCACGTCACGCGCGACCGCGTGTTGCTCCGCCATCGCGCGCGCGCGCCGCCGCTGCTTCACCTTGTCGGGGACCTGGCCCGCCATGCGGCCCGCGACGGTGCCCTCCTCCTGCGAGTAGGCGAAAACGCCAAGTCGCTCGAATCTCGACTCCCGGATGAAGTCGAGCAGCGTCTCGAAGTGCGCCTCCGTCTCGCCGGGGAATCCGACGATGAACGTCGTGCGCAGCGCGATTCCGGGAATGCCCGCGCGGATGGCCGCGAGCAGGTCCGCGATGTATTGGCGCGACGTCTCGCGCCGCATCCGCTGGAGCATCTCGTCGTGGATGTGTTGCAGCGGAATGTCCACGTAACGCGCGACCTTCGGGCAGGCAGCGATGGTGCGGATGAGTTCGTCGGTCCAGTGCGCCGGGTGCGTGTAAAGGAGGCGGATCCAGAAGTCGCCCGGCAGGTTGTTCAACTCACGCACCAGCGTGCAAAGCGTCGTGGCATCGGCGGCCAGCGCCTTCGCGGCCGTGGTGAACCGTTCCGGCGAGGCAATCGCGCGGCTGGCGTTCGCGCGCAAGTCGAGCCCGTAGTAGGTCGAGTCCTGCGAGATGAGGTTGAGTTCCTTCACCCCGTCCGCGAGCAGCGCCCGCGCTTCGGCGACGACGTCCGCCTGCGCGCGGCTCCGATGCGAACCGCGCATACGCGGGATGATGCAAAAGCTGCACGGATGATTGCAGCCCTCGGCAATCTTCACGTAGGCGAAGTGCCGCGGCGTGAGCCGGAAGCGTGGCGTGGCGAAGTCGGGGACGAACGTCGGCCGGGCGGAGACATCGTGAACGGCGGATGGCAGAGGGCGGATGGCGGATGAGTCAACACTGGGTTCGCTCGACCTGCCAAACCTGCCTGCGGCGCCAAGCGACCCGGTGCCCGCGTGTTCGGGATCTGGGTGGCGCTGTTCCAGTCCAGCGATGGCTTTCGTGATCGCGGACTTTGGACTTTTGACCTTGGACTTTGTCCCGGCTGCGATTCTTTGAGCGCGAGTGGCAAGTGCTTTCCTCACGATGGCCGGGACTTGCGCCACCTGGTCAATGCCCATGAACGCGTCCACCTCCGGGAAGAGCTTCGGCAGTTCGTCGCGGAAGCGTTGCGCGAGGCAGCCCGACACAATCACGGCCTGCCCGCGGTGCTGCGCGTCGCGCACCGCGGCGCTCTCCAGAATCGTGTCCACGCTCTCCTCCTGCGCGGCGTCGATGAACGAGCACGTGTTCACGATCACCGCGTCGGCGTCCACCGGGTCGTTCGTAATCTCCGCTCCGTCCTGGAGCAGCGAGCCGAGCATGATCTCGGCGTCCACAAGATTCTTCGCGCAGCCGAGGGAAATCATGCCGACGCGCAGCCGGCGCGCAGCGGGTTGGGTCGGGTCGCTCACAGCAAGGCAAGGCTACGGGCCGCGCGGTTTGAGAGCAACTCCAGCCACGGCGCGGCCTGCCTCATCGCTGACTCGCCGTCCGTCAGGTCCGGCGCGAGCGCGTGGGTCTCCGTGAAGAGTCTGGTCAGGCTCGCGCGGTCGTTGACCACACCGCCGAGACCGATGCACGGGAGACCGCGCGCTCGGGCGCGTCGCGCGATTTCGCCGACGCCCTTGCCCATCAACGTGGAACGATCCAACGCGCCCTCGCCAGTGATGACCACGTCGCACATTCGCAAGCGGCGATCGAGCGCGGCGTGCGTCGCGAAGAGGTCGAATCCCGGCAAAAGCCGCGCGCTGAGAAACGCACGCAACCCAAAGCCCAATCCGCCCGCGGCCCCCGCGCCGGGCTCCCGGCGGTCATCGCGACCGAGGTCCCGCGCGAGAATATCTGCAAGCCGGCGAAGACACATCTCAGATCGCGCGAAGTCCCGCTTACGCAGTCCTTTCTGCGGGCCGTAGATTCGCGAGCAACCGCGCACACCGAGCAGCGGGTTCTGCACATCCACGGCCACTCTCAGGTCCCGGATCAACTTGCGCCGCGGTGCGACTGCACGACTGAGCGGGGGCAGATCTGTCCACGACTCGATGGCTGCTCCTGCTCGGTCGAAAAACTTCCAGCCCAGCGCACGCGCGACTCCGAAACCCGCGTCGTTCGTTGCACTCCCGCCGATGCCCACGAGGATGTGCCGCGCGCCGTTCGCCGCCGCAGCTTCCAGCGCGGCACCGAGGCCGAACGTATCGAGCTCGAACGGATGGAACTTCCCGCGCGGAAGCAGCGCGAGCCCGACGACCTTTGCAGACTCGATGATCGCGGTCTTCGTCCGCGGTTCCCACCACCACGGCGCGGTAAGAGGCCGGTGCGCGGCGTCCACCGTCCGCACGGATTTCCGCCGAGCGCCGAGCAGGTCTGCGAGCACTTCACCAAAGCCATCGCCGCCATCGCTCATGGGCAGGAGTTCGAGGCGGTCCCCGGGACGAGCCTTTCGCCACCCCCGCGCGATGGCATCCGCCGCGGCTTGAGCCGTGAGCGTGCCCTTGAATTTGTCCGGCACGATGAGGACGCGCAGCGACATCACGAGCTTGCTCAACGTTTTGCGCCGCGCTTCCATTCCACTCGCGGCGGCTCGGGCAGGCCTTGAGCCCGGAGCGCGGTGCGGAAGTGCATTTTCGCCACCTTCGGCAAACCGGCGGCGCCGTGCCTCGTGAGGAATTCCCTCGCGGCGGCATCCACGGCGGCGGACGCACCTTTCGGCAACTTCACGTCAAACTGTTTTTCCAGGGCCACGAGCCGCGTGACGAATTCGTGCCGCGCGAGAATCGACGCCGCGGCCACGGCGAGGTCCGCCTCGGCCTTGTGGCGTTGGACGAGCTCGACCTCGCGCCCGAGCGGCATGAGCGCCTTGGCGACCGTGTCCTTGCTCGAAGCAAACTGATCACTGATGGCGCGCACGGGCCGCGGGTTCATCGCCTCGCGGCGACCCATGAGATTCTCGATGACGCGCGCGTGGCCCCATGCGAGCACGGCGTTCACGGTGCGCATCTTCAAGTGAAGCCGGTTGTAAGCCTCGTTTCCGATCGTCACGACGTCGGACACGCATCCGGGCGTTTCGCGGATGAGCTTCGCAAGCTCGGCAATCTTCCGGTCGCTCGAAATGTGCTTCGAGTCGCGCACGCCGGCGTCCTGCCACGCGCGCACGACCGCCTCGTTCACGTAGGCGCCCGCGATGCACAGCGGCCCGAAGAAATCGCCCTTGCCGCTTTCGTCCACGCCGAGCCGGGGCAGGAGCATCTCGGGATTCAGCACCGCCTCGTAGCCGAGGCGCGCTTCCTTCAGGATTTCAGGCTCGAGGACAAACTCGACAAAGTCGCGCGTGCCCCTGCCCTGCACGACGAGCTTGCCGCTGTTGTAGAAGACGACGTTCCACTGGTCGCCGTCCGCGGCGAAGCGCGCGTAAGGCACGTCACGGAACTTCAATCCCCGCGCTTCGAGCCACGACTTGAGCGTGGCGGCCTGCGGGTCGGTGAGCCTGCACGTGTGGGAGGTCAGCGGCGTCACGAACGTTGCCGCATCGTAGGCGCGGCGACTATCCTCGCGCAACCCATGACTCGCCCGGGGAAGTTCCAAGTTTCGAGTTCCAGGTTGCAGGATGGCGGCAAGCCCGCCGACCGCGCGCGTGGCAGGCGCATGGTCCCGCGGCTGATGCGGTGGTTCGGCGCAAACGCGCGCGACCTGCCGTGGCGCCGGACGCGCGACCCGTATGCCATCTGGATTTCGGAGGTGATGCTGCAACAGACGCAGGTGAAAACAGTCGTGCCCTATTTTGAGCGCTGGATGCGCGAGTTGCCGGACGTTGCCTCGCTCGCGGCTGCGCGTGAGCAGCGAGTGCTCAAGCTGTGGGAGGGGCTCGGCTACTACCGGCGCGCGCGACATCTACAACGGGCCGCGCGCGACATCATGGAACGGAACGACAGCCGGTTTCCCCGCGAGTTCGACGCGATCCTCGCCCTGCCCGGCGTCGGGCGCTACACGGCGGGCGCGGTTGCGAGCATCGCCTTCAACCACCCCGCGCCGATCGTCGATGGCAACGTGACGCGCGTGCTCGCGCGGGTGTTCGCCATGCGCAAATCGCCGCGGCTTCCACCGGTCCGGCGAAAACTCTGGGCCCTCGCGGCGTTGCTCGTTTCCATGGCGGGCACCCGCGGTCGGGCCATTCGACTTCAACGCCTCGAAGGCGCGGCTTCGCGTGTGGGTGCATCTTCTGCGCTGAACCAGTCGCTCATGGAACTGGGCGCGCTGATCTGCACACCGCGGTCGCCCCGGTGTGAAGACTGCCCGCTCTTCCATGACTGCGAAGCCCGCAAACTCGGCGTCGAAGACCGGATTCCCCTCAAAGAGCGCCGGCACGAAACACTCGTGAGGACGTTCGTCTCGATTGTCGCTTTCCGCCGGGGACGGGTTTTGGTCCGCCAGCGTCCCATGGACGGCGTGAACGGTGGGATGTGGGAATTCCCGAACCTGGAGGTCGAGCCAGGCGCCGCGGGTGTCGAGCCGGCGCGGGACAAACTCCGAACGTCCCTACGTGCGGCCCCAGGCAACCGGCTCTGCTCGGTGCGTCACACGATCATGCGAGATCGGATGGAAGTGCACGCGTTTCTTGCAAGCGGGCGCGCAAGCCGTCCGGTCGCGGGCGGGGTTTGGGTGACCCGCGCGCAACTTCGCGCCCTTCCGTTCGCCCGCGCGCACTCGGAGATTCGGGAAGCCTTTCTGAACTGCCCCGCGGATGTTGTGACACCTCGCGACAACGACCCGCCTCTCGCGCGCCGCGCGCGTGGGAACGTTGACCTTTGAACCCGTCCAGGCGGCTCTCCGGTCGCCACCGCCAGCCCGAGGCAGTTTCCACGACCAGGTCGCACGGACGTGAACCACCCTGCCCCCGGCGATGACCGCCACGCCGGGCTCGTTCCGGCCAGTTGCAGGCAGTATAGTCAAGACTAACTTTCCTTATTGACTCAAACTCCGCATGGGATACTGTCCACCCGGATTGCGGCAGCGCGCCGCCATTGATTGCATGCGAATTCGAACGACCATGAACCCCAATCGCCGACTCTTCCTCGCCGTGGTGGCCGCGGCCGCCGCCGCCATGCTCCTTCCCGAAAGCCGGGCCGCGGGGGCCAAAATCAAGGTTGCGGCCACCGTGTCCATGGTGACCGACCTTGTGAAGCAGGTCGGCGGGGATCGCATCGAGGTGGCCGGCCTGATGGGCGCGGGAGTGGACCCGCATCTCTACAAGGCAACCGCCGCCGACGTGGTGAAGCTCCAGCAGGCGGACGTGATCTTCTACAACGGCCTTGTGCTCGAGGGGAAGATGCAGGATGTCTTCGCGAAGCTCGCGCGCACCAAAAAATTCGTTTACCCGCTCAGCGAGTCCATTCCCGTCGAGAAGCTCCTCGAGCCGCCGGAGTTCGAGGGCCACTACGATCCGCACGTGTGGTTCGACGTCACGCTGTGGGCGATGTGCGCCGACACGGTGGTCAAGGGGCTTGGCGAGTTTTCGCCGAAGGACAAGCCTTACTTCGAAAGGCGAGGCGAGGAGGTTCGCTCCAAGCTTGCGGCCCTTCACGAGTGGGCGCTCAAGAAGTCCGCCGAGCTGCCGAAGGAGAAGCGCATCCTCGTCACCAGCCACGACGCCTACAATTACTTCGGCCGCGCCTACGGATTTCAGGTTGTCGGCTTGCAGGGCGTCTCGACCGTGACGGAGGCGGGTCTCAAGGACATGGCCAAGCTCGTGGACTTCATCAAGAAGCACAAGGTGAAGGCGGTCTTTGTCGAGTCGAGCGTCTCGCCCGCGGCGATCAAGCGCATCAGCCAGGATGCGAAGGTCAAGGTCGGCGGCGAACTTTTCTCCGACGCGATGGGCACACCCGGCCAGATAGAGAATGGCTACGACCTCGGCACCTACGAGGGCATGATCAAACACAACCTCACGACGATTGTTGAAGCATTGAAGTAACGGCGGGAGATTAGGTTCAGGATTACGATGAGGATTATGAACCAACTCGTGATTCCGTCCTGCTCCCGCTCGGCATTCTGATCTTACTCCCAATCCCCAAACCTCACTCGCATGAACCGAACCGACCGCATCCTCATCATCGCCACAGCCTTCGCCTCAATCGCCACCGAACTTCCCGCCGCGGACGCCGCAAAGCCCGGCCGCCCCGTCGATGGCATCATGGACAACTCGTTCCTCGTCGAGGAGGCCTACAACCAGCCCGAAGGCGTGGTGCAGCACATCTTCAACGCGCAGTTGGGCCGGGACTTGCTCGGCGGACCTGATGTCTCGGCGTGGACTTTCACCTTTACGCAGGAGTGGCCGCTTGTGAGTCAGCGTCACCAACTGAGCTTCACGATGCCGTTCAGTTTTGTGGACACCGGCGCGCTGAGGACGAGCGGCTTGAACGACACGCTGCTCAACTACCGCTTGCAGGCTTACTACAACGAGGAATCGCTCACGGCGTTCGCGCCGCGCGTGAGTCTGGTGCTGCCGTCAGGCAATGCGAATCGCGGCTTCGGCTCGGACACGCTCGGCTTGCAGGCGAACCTGCCGTTCAGCACCGCGCTTTCGGACGAGTGGTTCGCCCACGCCAACGCGGGAATGACCTGGCTTCCGAACGCCGGTCCCGCGCCCCGTCGCGTGCTGCAGAACTACAGCGCCGCCGCGAGCCTCATCTATTGCCCGCGCGAGGACTTCCACCTGTTGATCGAAGGCGCCGCCAATTGGAACGAGGGCGTCAACGCCGCCGGTCGCGTCACGCGCCCGCTCTCCCTGCTGGTCTCGCCCGGCGTGCGCAAGGCGTTCAACCTCGCCGGCGACCGCCAGCTCGTGCTTGGCATCGCCGCGCCCATCGGCGCCACGCGCACCGCGCCGGACTACGGCGTGTTCCTCTACCTCTCGTTCGAGCACTTCTTCAAGCGCAAGTAGCCGCGCACAATCCATCCATGCAACCCAACGAGTCACTCGCATCGCGGGAAGCGACAGCTCCGTCCAGCACTCCCCCGGCCTCAGTCTTCAGTCCCCCCATCTCCGAGCCGCCCCCGCTCGAAATCCACGACCTCACCGTCGCGTATCACAAGAAACCGGTGCTGTGGGGCATCGACCTCGCGGTCCCGCACGGCAAACTCGTGGGCATCGTCGGCCCGAACGGCGCCGGCAAATCCACGCTCATCAAGGCCGCGATGGGTTTGCTCCCGCTCAGCAGCGGCTGGGTGAAAATCTTTGGCGCACCCATCGCGAGGAGCCTCACCCGCATCGGCTACGTTCCGCAGCGCGAGTCCGTGGACTGGGATTTTCCCGTGAACGTGATGGACGTTGTGCTCATGGGCCGCTACGGGCGTCTCGGCTTGTTCCGGCGCCCATCGGCCGCCGACCGCGACAAGGCACGCGAGTGCCTCGACAAGGTAAAGATGCTGCCCTACGCGAACCGGCAGATTTCCAACCTGAGCGGCGGCCAGCAACAGCGCGTGTTCCTCGCTCGCGCGCTCGCGCAGGAGAGCGACCTCTATTTCATGGACGAGCCGTTCGCCGGAGTGGACGCCGCGACCGAAAGCGCAATCGTGGCCCTGCTGCACGAGCTCAAAGACCGCGGCAAGACCCTCCTCGTCGTTCATCACGACCTGCCGACTGCGCGGAACTATTTCGACATGCTGCTGCTGCTGAACATGCGGCTCGTCGCCTTCGGCCCGACCGAGCTGGTGTTCAACCACGAAACGCTGCAAACCACCTACGGTGGCCGGCTGACGATTTTGAGCGAAGTCGCCGAGGCAGTGAGGGCGAAGGCGAGTCAGTAGCGAGTGGTGAGGAGCATGCACACGCCAGCAACCCCATCCACACGCGGCAATCCAGCGATGAGGGCTTCGCCCCATGCGTCGCTGCTCATCGCAGCCTTCCTGCTGCTGTGCGCGGCGACAGCCCACGCTTCCCGCATCGGCGACCTCGCCGATTCGCCCATCTGGGCGCAGGCGCTGCGGTTCTTCACGTTCCAGGATCCGTCAGTTCGATACGCCCTGATTGGCTCGATGCTGCTCGGCGTGTCGTGCGGTTTGCTGGGCGGCTTCATCGTCGTGCGCAAGATGGCGCTCATGGGCGACGCGCTCTCGCACGCCGTGCTGCCGGGCGTCGCGCTCGGGTTTCTCTGGAACATGAGCAAGGACCCCGTCGCCATCTTTGTCGGAGCGACGCTCGCGGGACTGCTCGGCACCGTGCTTGTCGGCGTCATCCAGCAGACCACGCGGCTCAAGGAAGACACCGCGCTCGGCATGGTGCTCGCCTCGTTCTTCGCGGTCGGCATTTGCGCCGTGACGATGATCCAGCGCCTGCCCACCGGGAACAAGAGCGGCATCGACAAGTTCCTCTTCGGCCAGGCCGCGGCCATCGGCGCGAACGACGTCACCCTCATGGCCGTCGTCACCGCGCTGGCCATCGGCACGGTTTGGGTTCTCTACAAGGAGTTCCTCGTCACCAGCTTTGACCCGGCGTTCGCGCGCGTGTGCGGCTTCCCGGTGAAGTGGCTGCACCACGCGCTCATGCTGCTGCTGGCGTTCGCGGTCGTCATCGCGCTGCAGGCGGTGGGCGTCGTGCTCGTCTCCGCGATGCTCATCACTCCCGCAGCCGCGGCGTATCTGCTCACCGACCGGCTGCACCGGATGCTGCTGCTCGCTGCGGCGTTCGGGCTCGGCGCGGGCGCGACGGGCTGCTTCTTCTCGTTCCTCGGCAACAACCTGCCGACCGGCCCGTGCATGGTGCTCGGCGCGACGGCCGTGTTCGCGCTTGCGTTTCTTTTCGGCCCGCGCCATGGCGTGTTCGCGAAGTGGTGGCGCCGACGGTCGCAATCCGGCCGCGTCGGACGCGAAAACACGTTGAAGGCCCTCTATCACGTGCTCGAATCGCGCGACTTCAAGGGCGAGGGGGTTTCGCTGCGCGAACTCGCCGAGCGGCGCCACATGACCGTCGAGGCTTCCTCGCGTGAAGTGCAGGCGCTCCGTCGCAACCAACTCGCCACGCTCACCGAGGACGGCAACATGGTTCACCTCACGCCGGAGGGCTGGACGCGCGCGTGCGTCATCGTGCGCAACCACCGGCTCTGGGAACTCTACCTCACGAACGAGGCGCATATCGCGTCCGACCACGTCCACGAGGACGCCGAGAAAATCGAGCACGTGCTCGGCGAGGAAACAGTGCTCCAACTCGAACGCCGCCTCGAATCACCCACCAAAGACCCGCACGGCCGGCCGATCCCGAGCCTCGCCGACCTTCGCCGCGGCGCCGCTGTCGATCGCCGCGACGAACTCGTCGGATACGGCAGGAGGATCTGACATTCCCAGCACACCACGCCGTGACCCAACTCATCCCCTCCTTCGGCGCGCACCGCGTCTTTGTCGAGCCATGGACCGAGCAGTTCGCCAGCACGGGCTGGATTGTGCTGATGGGCTTCCTCGTCGCTGCGGCGTGCGGGTTGGTCGGCAATTACCTCATCCTCCGGCGCATGGCGCTTGTGGGCGATGCCATCAGCCACAGCGTGCTGCCCGGCATGGCGATCGCATTTCTGCTCACAGGCAGCCGCGGCTCGGTCGCGATGTTCCTCGGCGCGCTCGCGGCGGGCGTCGTCACCACCGTGATCATCGAGACCATCCACAAGCGCACGCGCGTGAAGCAGGACTCCGCCATCGGCATCGCATTCACGAGCTTGTTCGCGCTCGGCGTGGTGCTCATCAACATCTTTGCGGCGAAGGTGGATCTCGACCAGGAATGCGTCCTCTACGGCGAGATCGCGTTCATCCCGCTCGAACCGATCGTGTCCGTCGCCGGCTTCCCGCTCGGCCCGCCGACGGTGCTGCGCATGGCAGTTGTCGCGGCGGTCACCGTTTCGCTCGTGCTGGTTTTCTACAAGGAACTGCTCGTGAGTTCATTCGACTCCGGGCTCGCCGTCTCGCTCGGGATCAACGCCACGCTTGTGCACTACGCGCTCATGAGCTGGCTGTCGGTGGTCGTGGTGAGCGCGTTCGAGTCCGTCGGCGCCATCCTTGTCATCGCGATGCTGATCCTGCCGGGCGCGACCGCGTCGCTGCTCGCTTGCCGGCTACCGCTCGTGCACGGACTCGCCGTGATTCACGCGGCGCTGAGTTCGGTGCTTGGGATGCATCTTGCCACGTGGCTCAACTGCTCCGTCGCGGGCGCAATGGTCGTGGCTGCGACGGGCCTGTTCACGCTGGCGTGGGTGTTCGGACCGGAGCGAGGCTTGTCGCGTCGCTGGCTCAGGACAACCGCGAACGAACCGGAATCCGGCGCCCCACCTGCGGCCGCTTCGCGATGACACCCGAACTCCTCATCGAACGCGTGGTTTCCGTCGGGTTGCTTGTCATTGGTCTCTCGCACTGGATGCGGGCTCGGCTGTGAGCGGACCTCTTCGTGGAATGGAGCGGCAGCCGGTTTCTTCCGCTGCATCTCGGCTGGCTCTACTTGCAAGTGGGCAGCGCAGCCGCCTTCGGCCACAACGTATGGGCGCGGGACTCGGTGATGTCATCACGCTGATGAGCTGGCGCTGCGTGGTCAAAGGCGCCGGGTATCTCCTCTGGCCGCGCGCGCTCACTGCGATGATGGACAGAGCCATGCCGGCCGAGAAACAACCGCACCGCAAGGTCGTGCTTGCTGGCGCGTTCATTACCGTGGTGGGGCATTCTCGTCGGGCACGTGTTCTTCAAGGCGTAGCCCCTCTCGCGAGCCTTCGGGGTTGACCCCTCGGCGCACGCTGCACACGATGTCGCCGCTTGGCTTCGCCCCACTACATCATCGTTGGAGGCGGGATTGTCGGGCTGGCCACCGCGCTCAAGCTCGGCCGGCGATTGCCCAACGCCCGCATCACCGTGCTCGAAAAGGAGGATGCCGTCGGGCGCCACCAATCCGGCAACAACAGCGGCGTGTTGCACTGCGGCCTCTACTACAAACCCGGCTCCCTGAAAGCGCGCCTCGCCGTCGGGGGCATCCGCGAGATGACGGCGTTTTGCCGCGACCACCGGATTCCGCACGAAGTGTGCGGCAAGCTCGTGGTCGCTGTGGATGATTCGGAGGTTGGGCGCCTGCGCGCACTGCACGGGCGTGGCGAACAAAATGGCCTGGAAGGCTTGAAGTGGCTCACGCGTGACGAAGCGCTGGCGATCGAGCCGCACGTCGCCGGCGTCGCGTGGCTGCGGGTTCCGCAGGAGGGCATTGTTGATTATCCGCAGGTGTGCGCGGCGATGCTGCGGGAGATATCAAAGCAAGGCGGACGCGTGATGACCGGGGCGAGGGTGACAGCGTTCGAAACGCGGGCGACCGGCTGGATCGTGAAAACCGCGGCGGGCGACCACGAGGCGGACTTCATCGTCACGTGCGCCGGATTGCACAGCGACCGCGTGAGCGAACTGGCCGGCGAGAAGCGCGACGTGCGCATCGTCCCGTTCCGCGGCGAATACTACAAGCTTCGGCCCGGGAGGCAGTCGCTCGTGCGGCATTTGATCTACCCCGTGCCCGACCCGGTGTTTCCGTTTCTCGGCGTGCACTTCACGCGGCTCATCGAGGGCGGCATCGAGGCGGGGCCGAACGCCGTGCTCGCCTTCGCGCGCGAGGGCTATCGCAAGTCCGACGTGAACATGCGCGACCTCTGTGATGCGCTCGGCTTCGCCGGCCTGTGGCGATTCCTCGGCCGGCACAAACGGATGTGCTGGGAGGAAGTGAAACGTTCGCTGAGCAAGCGGCTCTTCTGCGGCTCCCTGCGCCGGCTCGTGCCGGAACTGCGCGAGGATGATCTCGTGCCCGGCGGCGCGGGAGTTCGCGCGCAGGCCATGTCACCGGCGGGCGAGCTCGTGCAGGACTTCTGCCTCGTGGCTCGGCCGCGTGCGCTGCACGTGCTCAACGCGCCGAGCCCCGGCGCGACGGCGTCGCTCGCCATCGGCGGCGAGATCGCCCGGCAGGTTGCCGGCGCTGCGGCGTAAGTGGAACTCCGACTTGCGGCGCGCGCCCGCGGCTGGTCTACTACGGCCATCAACCCCGGCGCGACGGACGCGAACCCATCTCGGCATATGCCTCAAATCGTCAAGCAACTCGCCATCTTCCTCGACAACCGCCCCGGCATGCTCGCCCGTGTGTGCGAGGCGCTCTCCGAGGCCAGCATCAACATTCACGCGCTCACCACCAGCGACACCGTGGACCACGCGGTCATCCGCATGATCGTGAGCGACCCGCAGAGGGCGATTCATGTCTTCGAGGAATACGGCACGCTCGTGGTGGACGACGACGTGATCCTCGCCGACGGCGACAACAAGCCCGGTTCGCTCGCCCGCATTGCGCGCCGGCTCGCCGCGGCCAAGGTGAACATCGAGTATTGCTACAGCGCCACCGCGCCCGACGCGCGCAAAGGCGTGCTCGTCCTGCGCGTGGACAACCCGCAGAAGGCGCTGAAGGCGCTGAACAGTTGATGCGCCGGGGGCGCGGGCGCCGGAAGGAGTATTCCGTTTTCAGTTTTCAGGATCCAGTGTTGAGTCCATCGCATTCGAAGTCCGGTGCCGCTGCCTGCGCCCGCCGTTCGACTGAGCACTGAATCCTGAAAACCGAACCCCGCCCGATGCCGTTTCCCCTGCTCTACGAAATCAACACCCGCTGCTGGCTGCGCGGGCTTGCCGGGAAGCACGGCCGCCCGGTCCGCCTCGGCGATGTGCCCGAGGAGGAGTTTGACCAATGGGAACGGCTCGGCTTCACGCATATCTGGCTCATGGGCGCGTGGACCACGGGCGCACGGGCGCGAGCGCACGCGCTGAACGACCCAAACCTCCGCGCCGCCTTCGACAAGGTGCTGCCCGGATGGAAGCCCGCCGACGTGCCCGGCTCACCGTATGCCGTGTCGGAGTTTCGCGTGCCCCGCGCGCTGGGCGGCGAACACGGGCTGCGTCAGTTCCGCAAGCAACTGAAGGCGCGCGGGCTCAAGCTCGTTCTGGATTTCATCCCCAACCACCTCGGCCTCGATCACCCGTGGGTGCGGGAACGGGCGGACCTCTTCGTGCGCAGCGCCGGGCCCGCCATCGGCGCGTTCCCGGAAGAAACCCCGCGCGGCACCGCCTGGATCGCGCACGGCAAGGACCCCTACTTCCCGCCGTGGGTGGACACCGCGCAACTGGACTTCCGCCGCGCGGACACGCATCACGCGATGACCGAGTTGCTGGTCGACCTCGCCGCGAAGTGCGACGGCCTCCGCTGCGACATGTCGATGCTGCTCTTGCAGGACGTGTTCGCGCGCACCTGGGAATCGTTTCCGTGCCTGGGCGAGGAAGTCGGCGCGGAATTCTGGCCCGCAGCCATCGCCGCAGTGAAGTCGCGCCGGCCCGACTTTTTGTTTCTCGGTGAAGTCTACTGGGACCTGGAACCGCGGTTGCAGGAGCAGGGCTTCGACTTCACCTACGACAAGTGGCTTTACGATCACCTCGCGCAACACAACTACGACGAGGCGCAGGACCACCTGCTCCAGGCGCCGCCCGCATTCATCGCGAGGAGCGCGCACTTTCTGGAGAACCACGACGAGCTGCGAATTGCATCCTGGCTCCCGCTCACATCGCATCGTCCGGCTGCGCTGCTCGTGCTCGGGATGCCCGGCATGCGGCTCCTCCACGACGGCCAGCTCACGGGCGCGCAGCTTCGGCTGCCTGTCCAGCTTGGCCGGCGGCTTGATGAACCGGCCGACCCGGAGGTGGTGGCGCTCTACGAGGGGCTTCTGACCACGCTCAAGTCCACCGCGATCGGTCGCGGACGCGGCGCGCTGCTCAAGCCCGTGCGCGTGTGGGGCGAGAATCACACCGACCGCAACTTCATCCTCGTCCACTGGCAGTTGCATCCCGACGAGTTCGACCTCGTCGTCGTGAACCTCGCGCCGTATCAGAGCCAGTGTTTTGTGCCGCTGCCGGGCGACCGGCTCGGAGAATTCAACTGGCACCTCGCGGACCTGCTTGGCCCGGAACGCTACAACCGAACGGGCGCGGAACTCGTCAAGCCGGGCCTGTTCCTCGACGTGCCGGGGCACGCGGCGCAAGTGTTTCACTTCACGCCGAAGCCGCGCCACGTCGGTGGCGCAAACGCGCCGAAATTTGCCCCGCGATGAAGCGTTCGTTCGCACTCCCGGTTCTCGCGTCGTTGGTGATCGGCCATGTGCCCGTTCCGCTGCGCGCCGCAGAACCCGCCGGGTCTTCGGTCTTCCCCGGCAAATGCTGGCAGGAGTGCACCCCCGCCGAGGCGCGACTCTCCGCGGGGAAACTCGCCACGCTGTCCGAACTCGCAGCCGGCCGCGGCTGCGTTGTCCGTCACGGGAAGGTGGCCTTCACTTGGGGCGACCAGACGCGAAGCTACGACGTCGCGTCCGCAATGAAGCCCGTCATCAGCACGATGCTCTTCCTCGCCATCGCCGAAGGGAGGCTCGCGAGTCCGGACGCGCGCGTCGCCGACTTCGAGCCGCGGCTGCTGGCTCTCCCCAACGGCAAGGACGCCGCCATCACGTGGCGGCACCTCGCGTCGCAGACGTCCGGATACGGGCTCACCGAGCCGCCGGGCGCCGCGTATTCCTACAACGACTTTGCGCTCGCGCTCTATTACGACACGCTCACGACGGGCGTCTTCAAGCAGCCGGGCATCGAGGTGTTTCGTTCACGACTCGCCGCGCCGATGCAGTTCGAGGATGCGATCAGCTTCGACAAGCCCCGGGCCGGCCGCCTCGCGTTGAGCGTGCGCGACTTCGCGCGGTTCGGCCTGCTGTGCCTCCACCGGGGGAATTGGGACGGCAGGCAGCTCGTCGAGGCAAAGGCCTTCGATGCGATGCTCGGCTCGGTCGTGCCGCCGGCGATGCCGCGCACCGCCGGCCGGGACGCCGCGATGATCGAGGGCCAGCGCAGCATTGGCGGCACGCGCAACATCACGCCCGCGGGGCCGGGCTTCTACTCCTTCAACTGGTGGCTCAACCGCACGAATGCGCTTGGCCAGCGCCTCTACCGTGACCTTCCGCCGGAGACCTTCATCGCAGCGGGACACGGCGGGAAACGCATGCTCATCATCGTGCCCTCTTGGAACCTGGTCGTCTCGTGGAACGACTCGGTGATTGATGACCACGACGCCTCGCCCGGCAACCCGGAAACGAAGGCGAACCGCGCCGCGCGATTGCTGAACGCCGCCGTGCTCGATGCCGCGCCGCCGAACGGGCGGTGACATCCACGCGCGCGGTCAGCACTTTGCCGACTTGCGCTTCTTCCCAATCGTCCCGCGCGCCTGCACTTTGCGGATGTAGTCGGGCGCGAACGGCACCTGGCACGCCGTGTTGCCCATGTCGCAGGTGATTTGCCCGAGGCGAGTCCCGGCCCCGATGGCCGCGTCGGTGAGCGCGGCCACGTAACAACCGACGGCGATCACAAAGCCGTTCATCTGGTAACGAACGCGATCGGGCGCCTGGAGCATCGACTTCTCCGCGCGCTGCAGGAGGCGCTTGAGCAGCGGGAGGTCGAGGTCCGAATCCTCCGTGATGGCAACAAGGCTGCTGAGGGTCGCCCAACCGGCGAGAGCCTCGACTTCGTTTTTCGAGTCGATCCACTTGAGGGCAGCCGCCGCGCCGTGCGGGCTGCCGGCGGCGACCCAGGCAACCGTCGTCCCTGCGATGGCGGCGCAGTTCGGCGAACTGACCCAGCGTTGCAAGTCCTTCGCCGTCATCTTCGCGTCGTCGGCGATCAGCCCGGCCAGATACTGCGCGTCGTAAACGCCCGTGTCGAAGAGGTCCAGCGCGAGCGGGTAATCCATCTTCACGCGCTTTTGGATTTTCTTGAGCTCCTCGATCTTGACGCCGTAGCACGGCTCGCGCACGCCGTGGTTGAAGATAACTCGCTTGTAGCCGTCGGTGCCGAGC
>VHCN01000038.1 GCA_016871675.1 Verrucomicrobiota bacterium | reverse complement strand
CGCCGCCGCGGTGCGCCTCGACGCGCTCTCCGCCGCGCCCGCGCTCGCGACCGTCGAGGAACCGCTCTTCGACTTCCTCTGCGCGAACCTTGACGGCGCCAAGCCGATGCTCGTCCGCAGCGCCGCGGCGAGCGTGCTCGCGAAGGCAAAGCTCGCGCCCGACCAGCAGCTCTCGCTCGCCGGGCAGATGAAAGTCATCGGCCCGCTCGAAGCGCCGAAGCTCCTGCCCGTGTTCGAGCGCGGCCCGAACGTCGCGCTCGGCCTCCGGCTTGTCGCCGCGCTGCGCGATTCCGCCGGCCTGCCCGGCCTGCGCGCGGACCTGTTGAAGCCGCTCTTCGCGAAGTATCCGAAGTCCGTGCAGGACGCCGCCGCCTCGCTGCTCGACGCGTTCAACGTGGACGCCGCGAAGCAGGCCGCGCATCTCGACACGCTCCTCGCGCAACTCAAGGGCGGCGACGCGAACCGCGGCCACGCCGTGTTCCTCAGCTCGAAAGCCGCGTGCTCCACGTGCCACGCGACGGGTTATCTCGGCGGACGCCTCGGCCCCGACCTCACGAACCTCGGCAAGGTCCGCACCGAGCGCGACCTGCTCGAGAGCATCGTCTATCCGAACGCGAGCTTCGTGCGCAGCTACGAGTCGTTCATCGTCGCGACGAAGGACGGCGAGAACCACAGCGGCATCCTCAAGAAGGACGCGCCCGACGAACTCGTGCTCGCCACCGGCCCCGAGACCGAGCAGCGCATCCCGCGTGGCGATGTGGCGTCCGTCCGCCCCGGCGCGGTGAGCCTGATGCCCGCGGGCATGGACACCATCCTGACGAAGCAGGAACTCGCCGACCTGCTCGCGTTCCTGAAGGCGGCGAAGTGACGGGTTTGCCCGCGGCAGCCGCCGCCGGCCTGCGTGCGGGGACACTTGAAGGCAACCAAGCGCGTGCCGGCATTTTTTCCAATTCCCAACCCGGCCCGGCGCGCCTAGCATCCGCCCCCAACGATGTTCGCCCGGGTGGACACGAAGGACCCGCAGGCTGTGGCTGCCGAAGTGCAGGCCGCATACCGCGAGATGTTTCCGGCGGGCGATTCCGGCTTCATCTCGCGCGCCTTTGGCTGGGCCGACGAGTGCTTCAACGGGCGGTATCCCGGCTATCAGGCGAACGACGCGCGCTACCACGACTTCGAGCACACGCTGCAAGTCACGCTCTGCATGGTGCGGCTCCTGCGCGGGCGGCATCGCGTGAAGAACGCGCGCCCGCGGCTCACCCAGCGGATGTTCGAGCTCGGGCTGCTCGCGATCCTGCTGCACGACACGGGCTACTTGAAGCGGCGCGGCGACAACAAGGGCACCGGCGCCAAATACACGCTCATCCACGTGGACCGCAGCGGCGAGTTCGCGGCGAAGTTCCTCCGGGCGCGCGGCTTTTCGAAGGCGGACATCCATGCGGTGCAGGACATGATCCATTGCACGGGCGTGAACGTGGACTTGAAGACGATCCCGTTCGAGAGCCGGCTTGAGCGCATCGTGGGTTTCGCGCTGAGCACGGGCGACCTGCTCGGGCAGATGGCGGCGGAGGACTACGTGGAAAAGCTGTCGAGGCTTTACAGCGAGTTCGACGAGGCTGGACGCTACGAGAAGGACGGCAGCAAGGGCAGCGCGCTCGGCATGTTCGCCGGCGCCGACGATCTCATGCGCAAGACGCCGGGCTTCTGGCAATACTACGTGCTGCCGAAGATCACCAAGGACTTCATCGGGCTCTACAAGTTCCTGAACTCGCCGTATCCGGACGGGCCGAACGAATACGTCCAGCGCATCGAGGCGAACGTGGCCAGGGTGTCGCGCCTTGTCGCGCAACGCGACCGCAACGGCAACGGCCACGGGGCAAAGGAGGCGTAGCTTTGCCAGCACCTCAATGGAGTTGGGGAGCGCGGGCGTCGCGCCCGCGGTTTTCGGCCTCTGGCCGAAAACTTTTCCGCCCACGCGCAGTGAACATTTTAGTGTAGCGCAGCGCGCCGGAAGCAGTCGGCGGGACGCCTACTGCTGCGACCGGGACGGTCGCGCTCCCCCCATCTTCGGTGGAATCGTTCGGGCTCAGCGCACCACCACCGGCACGGGCGCGAGGATGCGCGAGGCCCGCAGGCGCTCGTGATGGATGGTGTTCGTCGCCGTCACGGCGTCCGCGGGGAACTCGATGGTCTGCGGGCCGCCCGTCTGCGGGTTCGGTTCGTAAAGCGGCGCGCCCGTGCTCGCCACCGTGACGCGGATGCGGTGACCGGCGTTGAAGAAGATGCTGGTCCAGCCGAGGTCGAACGCGAGCTTCACCGGCTCCCCGGGCGTGAGCAGCGCCTCGCGGTCGAAGCCCTCGCGATACCGCGCGCGGCGCGGGTAATCCATCAGCAGCATCGAGCGGCCGTCGGGATACACGTCGCTCAGGCGCACGATGAAGTCCGTGTCGCGCGCGGTGCTGCTCACCCACAGCTCGACCTTCACGAGGCCGGTCCATTCGACCGGCGCGGTGAGTTCCTCGCTCGTGAACGTGCGGACCTCGGACTGTTGCTCGAAAGGGCGCGCGTCCTTCGCGCCGGGAAATCCGGTGCCGGGAATCTGCATCGGCTGGCGCGGGTCGCTCGCGTAACTCGTCGTGGAACTTTGCACCGTCGGGATGCGGCGCTCGAGTTTGCCGCCGGGGTGGAGATAGAAATAGTTCGTGCGCACGGCGGGCGGCCAGTCGGGCGCGCTCCTCCAGAAGTTGCCCGGCGCGCCCTTCTCGCCGGCGGCGCCCATCACGTAATAGCGCACGGGCGGGTCCTTCTCGACGCCGTTGGGCTCGCCCTTGAGCCAGTGGTTGAACCACCGGACCATGTGCTCGACCTCGGGCCACGCGGCGTTCGCGGGATACTCGAGTTCGGCGACCTTGCTGCCCTTGTTGAGCCGGCCGTGCAGCCACGGGCCGATGAGGAGCTGCTGCCGCCCGCGCGAGTTCGGGCCGCCCGCGTGCTGCCGGCCGGTGAAGCTCATCACCGAGCCCTGGCACATGAAGTCATACCAGCTTCCGATCGTGAAGCACGGCACGTCCATCTCCGCGAAGTGCAGCGAGCAGTCCTCGTCGCGCCAGTAGTCGTCGTAGTGCGGATGCCGGAACCACTCCTCCATCAGCGCGCGGTTGTGCGCGGGCTCGCGCGCGACCTTGTCCATCGCCTTGAACCGCTCCGGCCGCGTCACGCCGCCGATGCGGTAGCCTTCCTGGAAGAGGCTCAGCCCCGTGTCCACCATGTATTGCGCCGCGAGATGCGGCGGGCGCGTGACGGCGAGGAAGTTCTGCGCGTAACCGCCCTGCGAGCTGCCGAATGTGCCGACCTTGCCCGTGCACCACGGCTGCGCCGCGAGCCATTCGCACGTGTCGAAGCCGTCCTTCAACCCGCCCCACGCCAGCGCGCGGTAGCCGACCCACGTGCCCTCGCTCTGCCACGTGCCGCGGAAGTTCACCAGCGCGACGACGAATCCCGCCCCGGCAAGGTTCGCCGCGGCCTTGCGCGTGGCCGCGCCGCGCACGTCCGCGTAGCGCTGCTCGAACAGCGCGGGAAGCTTCGCGTCGCCGGGCGGGAAATAGAGCCACGCCGAGAGCCGCTTGCCGTCGCGCATCGGGATCATCACGTGCTCCTCGCGGATGGCGCCGAGGTCCACCACCGGCTCCGCAGCGCGCGCGTTGAAACCCGAAACGACGAGAAGCAGCAGCACCGAAACGAAAGCGCGCGTGGTCATGCTGGGAGAGTGGCGGAAGCATGGACTTCCGGCAAGCGCCCGACCCGACTTTGGAATGTCGGGCTACTTGAGCGCCGCCACCACCGCGTCCTGCTGCGCGTCCGTCATCTCGGGATAGATGGGCAGCGAGAGGCAGCGGTCCGCCAGGGCCTCGCTCACGGGGAAATCGCCGCGCTTGTGACCGAGCGACGCGTAAGCCTTCTGCAAATGCACCGGCACGGGATAGTGGATGGCGGTGTCGATCCCTGCATCCTCGAGCTTTCGCCGCACGGCGTCGCGGTTCGCGACCTCGACCACGTAGCAGTGCCACACGCTCTCGCTGTCCGCGGGGCATTGCGGCAGACCGAGCCCGCGGCCCGCGAGCAGTTCGTTGTAGCGTCGCGCCCGCGCCTGCCGCGCCGCGCTCCACGCATCGAGCCGCTTCAACTTGATCCCGAGCACCGCGCCTTGAAAGCTGTCCATCCGGTAATTGTAGCCGACCTCGTCGTGGTAGTAGCGCGTGCGCGAGCCGTGTTCGCGCAACGCCTTCGCGCGCGCCGCGAACCCGTCGTCGTTCGTCACGAGCGCCCCGCCCTCGCCGTAAGCGCCGAGATTCTTCCCCGGGTAAAAGCTGAAGCCCGTCATGCAGCCGAATTGCCCGCAGCGCCGGCCCTTGTAGCGCGCGCCGTGCGACTGCGCGGCGTCCTCGACCACGGGCAGCTTGTGCTGCGCGGCGATGGCGAGGATGGGGTCCATGTCCGCCGGCATGCCGTAGAGATGCACGGGCAGGATGGCCTTGGTGCGCGGCGTGATGGCGGCTTCGAGCCGCGCGGGGTCGAGGCAACGGCGCACGGGCTCGATGTCCACGAAGACCGGCTTCGCGCCGCAATAGCTGATGGCCCACGCGGTGGCGATGAACGTGAACGGCGTGGTGATGACGTCGTCGCCCGGCCCGACATCGAGGCAGCGCAGCGCGACGTGCAGCGCGCTTGTGCCGCTGTTGAGCGAGACGCAGTGCTTTGCGCCGCAGAACGCCGCGAAGTCGCGCTCGAAGTCCGCCGCCGCCGGGCCCTGCGCGAAGCGCGTGGATTCGCAGACCGCCTCGAGCGCCGCAAGCACCTCGCTGCGGATGGACTGATACTGCGCCTTGAGGTCGAGGTAGGGGATGCGCGTCATGGGAGGGACGGGAGGAGATTGGGATCAGGATGAAGATTAGGATTGGGACCCGAGGCCCGCGCGTCGGCCAGCTTCAACGTCATCGCAATCTTATTCCTGCTCTTGATCCCAATCCTCATCCCTCAATGCCTGAAATGCCTCACGCCCGTGAACACCATCGCCACGCCGCGCTCGTCGGCGGCTTTGATCACGTCGGCGTCGCGGACGCTGCCGCCGGGCTGGATGGCCGCGGTCGCGCCCGCCTCGGCCGCCGCAACCAGGCCGTCCGGGAACGGGAAAAACGCATCGCTGCATACGACGCTTCCCTTCAAGGACAGTCCGGCTTCGCCCGCCTTCCACACGGCGATGCGGCTCGAATCCACGCGGCTCATCTGTCCCGCGCCGATGCCGAGCGTGCGGGCGTGGCCGGTCGCCGGGTCGGCGCCGACATACACGATCGCGTTGGACTTCACGTGCTTCACCACGCGCCAGCCGAAGAGCATCGCGCGCAACTCCGCGTCGCCCGGCGCGCGGCGCGTGACAACCTTCACATCCGCAACGCCGACCGCCTTGAGATCGCGCTCCTGCAGCAGGAACGACTCCGCGCCGACGCTCCGCACGTCCCACGGCGCGACCGTCGCGGGATTCTTCAACACGCGCAGCAGACGCAGGTTTTTCTTCCGCTGCAACAGCTCGAGCGCCTCGGGCGCGAAGTCCGGCGCGACGATGACCTCGCTGAAAATCTCCGCGATGGCCTCGGCGCACTCGAGGTCGAGCGGCTGGTTCACGGCGATGATGCCGCCGAACGGCGCCTGCCGGTCCGTGGCAAACGCGCGGTCCCACGCCTCGCGCAGGCTCGCGCCCTGCCCGACGCCGCACGGGTTCGTGTGCTTGAGGATCGCGAGCGTCGGCGCCTCCGCGCCAAACTCGCCGATGAGCGCCGCCGCCGCCGTGAGGTCCAGGATGTTGTTGTAGGAAAGTTCCTTGCCGTGAAGTTGCGAGAAATACTCGTGGAATCGGCCGTAAAGCGCGGCGCGCTGGTGCGGGTTCTCGCCGTAGCGCAGCGGTTGCGCGAGCGGCACGGCGATGGCGAGCGAACCGGGCAACGGCCGCTGCGACTCGGCCGTGCGCTTGCCGAACTCGGCGTTGAGATGCGCGGCGATGGCGGCGTCGTAGGCGGCCGTGCGCGCGAACACCTTCGCGGCGAGCTTGCGGCGGAACTCGAGCGTGGTGTTGCCCGAGGACTTGATCTGCGCGTCGGCTTCGTCGTAATCCGCCGGGTCGGTGATGACCGTGACGCTGTCGTGATTCTTGGCCGCGCTGCGGAGCATCGAAGGGCCGCCGATGTCGATGTTTTCGATCGCCTCGTGCAACGGCACGTTGGGCTTGGCCACGGTGGCCTCGAACGGATAGAGATTCACCACCACGAGGTCAATCGGCGCGATGCCGTGCTCGCGCGCCGTGGATTCGTGCGTCGAGTTGCCGCGCAGGAAAAGCAGGCCGCCGTGGATTTTCGGATGCAGCGTCTTCACGCGGCCATCGAGCATCTCGGGAAAACCGGTGTGGTCGGAGATGTCCTTCACCTCGAGCCCCGCGGCGCGGAGCGTCTTGGCCGTGCCGCCCGTGGAGATGAGTTCGACGCCGGCGGCGGCGAGAGTCTGGGCGAAGGCGACGAGGCCATTCTTGTCGGAAACGGAAAGGAGCGCGCGTTCGATGCGTGGCATAGAGCGCGGGAAGAATTCGCAGCGGGCAGGGGAGAGTCAATTGGCAATATTCGCGCCCGGGCTTCCAGCGGCCGGCAAAAATGCGGGCGCGAGCTGAACACGTTCGCGCAAGCGGTGGAGTCGAGGACGAAGTCGACGGCGGCGCGGACTAGTCGTCGTCATCGTCACCCTTCGCCTTCGTGTAGACGAACGCGGCGCGGACGGGCGCGGGCATCGGGGCGTTGGCGCCGCGGACGCTGCGCCAGATGATCTCGTTGAGCAGCAGGTCGTCCGCGGCGTCTTCCTTGGTGAAGTCCATCTTGCGCGATTTCTCCGCGCCCCACGCAAGCCGGGTGTTTGTCTCGGTCAAGTCCACGTTCGCCGGAAGGTGAATGTAGGGCGCGACGTTCTGCTCCGGCGTGAAGGAGTTGAACATCGGCGTCGCGGCGGCATCGAACATCGTCATCGGCTTGAGGCCGAGGATGAGCTCCATCGTGCGCAGCATCGAGCTGGTGGAATACATCGTGGAGTCCACCGCCCCGCGCTTGGTGAAGGGGCTCACCACGAGCGCCACGGTGCGGTGCGCGTCCACGTGGTCGGGGCCGTTTTGCGCGTCGTCCTCGACGACGAAGATGGCGGTCTTGCTCCAGAATTTTGATTGGCTGATGGCCTCGATGATCTGCCCGAGCGCGAGGTCGTTCTCCGCGACGAACGCGGTGGGCGTGAGCTTGCCCGGAGTGGTGCCGGACGTGTGGTCGTTCGGGAGGCGCACGATTTGCAGGCGCGGCATCTCGCCTGCGCGCTCCCACTGGCGCAGCACGGTGATGTAGCGCTCGGCGCGCTTGAGGTCGGAGTAGTCCATGTCGAAGGAGTGAAAGCCGGGATCGAAGTGGCCCTCGAGCGCCTTGGCCTTGGCTTTGCGCGGGTCGTTCGGTGTGCGGCCGTTTTGCACCCATTCGCCGAAGCTGTAGTAGCTCACGCCGGCTTCCTTCGCGCGGTCCCAGATGTAGCCGCCCGCGGGCGCGGCGATCGGGAAGTTGCCCTCGGCCGGATACGTGTATTTCTTCTGCTTGTTGTGGCCGTAGCTCAGCGGCCAGAACTTCTCCACGAAGTCCGTCGCGATGGCGCCCATGCTCCACTCGTGGCCGTCGGCGCTGACCTCGCTCTCGACGTAGAAGTTGTCGAGCAGCACGAACTCGCGCGCGAGCTTGTGGTGGTTGGGCGTGACGCGCTCGGGGAAGAGGCAGAGTTTCGGGTCGCCGCGGCCTTCCTTCATGTCGCCGAAGACCTGGTCGTAGGTGCGGTTTTCCTTCACGATGTAGATGCAGTATCTGATGGGGCTCGGCTCGCCGACCTTGTTGGGAATCGGGTAGCCGGGCGCGTTCGCGACGGTCACGCCCGAGTCGCGGCGGAGCGGCGAGCACTTGTAGGCCTGCGACGTGAGCGTGCCGAGGAGCTTCTCGAAGTCCGCGCGCTTCGCCGGCAGTTCAATGATGCTGAGGGTGCCCTTGAACAAGCCGCCGATGTATTCGCGAATGCCGCCGGGCGGCGAAGCCTTGCCGGGCTGCGGGCCGCCGGGGTTCGCGAGCGAGGTCAGTCCCTTGCCGTTCGCGACGAGCAGGCGCCTGCCGTCGGAAGTCACGCGCACACTCGTCGGATACCAGCCCACGGGGATGAAGCCGAGCGAGCGGGCTCTGCCTTTCACGCTCACATCGATCACGGCCACGTTGTTGGCGTTCGCGTTCGCGACGTAGAGCGTCGTTTCGTCGGGCGAGAGCGCGAGCGAGTTCGGCACGGCGCCGGGCGGGACGTCCGGATACAGCGCGGCCCAAATCGTCTCGACGGGCTGGCCGAGCGAGGTGTCGAGCACGGTCACGGTGTTGCGGTTGGCGTTGGCGACGTAGAGCAGTTTGCCGCTCTTCGTCAGCAGCATTTCGTTCGGATGCTCCTCGGTCGGCCAGCGCGCGATGACGGCGTTGGATTTGAGGTCAACGACCGCGACCTGCGACTGCGCCCACAAGCTCACGTAAAGCCGGCCGCGCCGCTCGTCGAGCCGGCACGCGTAGGGAAACGGCGCGCCGGGACTCTGCGGGTCGTTCGCGGCCTCGGCGCGCTTCAAAACCGCCGCCTCGTCCTCACTGACTGCCTTGCCCGGAGTTTGAACTTTGAAGTTCGAACCTTGAATCTCCCCGGCGGGCCCGACCGCGATGTCGAGCACGTTGGACTTGGCGATGAGGTCCACCTTGGCCACGCGCTGGCCGAGGACGTTCGCGACGTAGAGATGCTGCGCGTCGCCCGTGAGCGCGAGACCGGCGGGGATGCCGCGCTCCTTCGCGTCGCGCAGCTTGATCTCGCGCTCGGGGCCGAGCGTGCCGGCCTTGGCGTCGAAGTCGAAGTAGCGCACCACCTCGTAGCCCGCGCCGCTCGCGTAGAGGCGGTGACCGCCATTGGAGAACTCGATCCCGTAGAACGCCTCGTCCACACGCGCGCGCGCGACGACCCCGGCCTTGAGCGTGTCCACGATCACCACTTCGTGCGGCCCGTGGCCGCTGTGAAGCACCGCGGCGAATCGTCCGTCGGGATGCATCGCGATGTTGATGGGGAAGTCTCCGAGGTCCACCTGCCTGCCCGCCGGCCGGAGCGACCACATGTTGGGCAGCAGCACGGAGCCGTCGGGCTGGCGGCCGGGCCAGCCGGGGCGCGAGTCCGCGGCGGACGCGGCGGAGTGGAGCAAAAGAACAACCGCACCGGCGGCGAGGAGGGGGTTCATGCGTTCGCGGAGTTATTGCAGCAAAGGCGCGTCGGGACAAGCGGGTTCAACTCGCTGGCGGAACACGCTCGACCCGTTTTGCGGTTGCACTCGGTTTTCGCGTGGCTACATTCGCGAAAGATGAACCACCTCCTGGAATTCGCGTCAGGAAGCTCCCTCAGCGAGACGATCATCACTTCCCTGATGCTGCTGCTCGTGTCGTCCATCGCGCTCGGGTTGTTGTTCATGTCCCTTGTGCGCCGGCACGTCCGCGAGGCGCGACTTCGCCGGGCCGAACTCGAGGCCATCGCGCAGGCTGCCTCGCTCACGCACGACGGGCACGCGTCGTTGTTCGAATCACCCTGCCGCTGGCTGGCGATCCGCAGCGGCAACGCGCAGGCCGTGCAGGAGGCGCTGCATCTTCACAACGCCACCGAGTGCTCCTGGCACGAGGGACTTGCCGAGGCCCGCGACCGCCGGCTGTTCATTTCCCCGCCCGTCGGCGACTGGATCCTCGTCGTCGGCTCCGGACTCCCGGACCCGTCGGACGACGTGGACAAGTGTTTCCACTTCCTGCGCCACCTCAGCCGGGAGATGGGCCGGGTGCAGTTCTTCAGCCTCAACCGCGTGCTGCATCATCACGCCTGGGTGCGGATGGAAGACGGCCGCGTGCAGCGGGCCTACGCGTGGGCGGGCCACACCGTCTGGAATCAGGGCCGCGTCTCGGCCGAGGAACGCGCGCTCGGGTTGCACTGCTTCGGCTACGCAGCGGCGGCCACGCGCGCGGACTTCACCGACCAGGCGCCCGTGGCCTTCAACACCGAGAAGGTCGCCGCGCTCGCCGCGCGGTGGAGCCTCGACCCCGCGGCGATTGACGACCGCCGGCTCGGCGCGGGCCCGGGCATGACCGGTGAGTTTTCCCTCTCACATCCGTTCTGAACGCTGGCCGGCGCGCAACCAACCCATCCACCTGCTGCATCATGTCCCTCGAATCCGCCCTCGACGAATTCCCGAAGGAACTCCTCCTCAAGTCCGGCCTCGCCGCGCGCGTCAAGCCGCTCGAACCCGGCGACGCGCGCGCGTTCCACGAATTCTTCGTCGGCATGCCGCGGCAGGAACTCATCTTCATCAAGCACCGCGTCACCGAGCTGCCCGTGATTCAGGAATGGTGCGACGCGATCGATTACGGGCGGAACCTCCCGCTGCTCGCGTGGGCCGACACGCGCATCATCGGCGTGAGCACATTGCACCAGCAACTCGGCGGCTGGAAACGCCACATCGGTCGCGTCAGCGTCCACGTGCATCCGTCCTCGCGCGGGCGCGGCCTCGCGCAGGCGCTCGTGCACGAGGCGGTCGAGGTCGCGCGCGCGTGCGGCCTCGAAAGGGTCGAGGCGGAATTCATCGGCGGGCAGGAGGGCGCGATGAAGATGTTCGGCCTGCTCGGCTTCTCGCAGCTCGTGAACCTGCCGGACTACGTCAAAGACATGCAGGCCGTCACGCACGCCTACGTGCTGATGGGCCAGGACCTCGTCACCGACGAGGAATACGCGGGGATGGGTTGAGGCGACTTCGATTTGCGAGCGCGGGCGGCCGTCCATGACGCGTCCCGGCGGAGTCGCAAAAGCGTCACGCGCGAATTCCCGTGGCTCCCGAGACCTGCCCCAACTGCGGCGCCGACGTGCCGCCCAAGGCCCTCGCGTGTCCCGAATGCGGCGCGGACGAATCCACCGGCTGGAACGACCGCGCCCAATCGCAAAACCTCGGCCTGCCCGGCGACGCGTTTGATTACGACGAGTTCGTGAAAGAGGAATTCGGCGGGAAGGAACCCGCGGCACCCGCCCGGCCCGCGGGCATGTCGTGGTTGTGGTGGGTGGCCGCAGTCGTTCTGGCGGCGATGTTCGCGTGGGGCTTGTTCCGCTGACGTGAAAGTTCTCTACACTGGCCCGCTCGTGAACGCGGAGTTGATGGTCACGATGCTTGAAAAGCACGGCATCGCCGCGGCGCAGGAATTCGTCGACCCGTCACACCCCGACGACGGCGACTTGAACCGCCCCACCCGCGTGCTCGTGCCCGAAGCCGACCACGCCCGCGCGCACCGGCTCTTTTATGAGGACAAGGAGAACGAGCTGTGAGCCAGGACGGAAGATTGAGGATGGCAAGTGGCGCGGACCACCGCTCCATCCGCGCCTGAATCCGCGTCGCCGCGCTACACGCGCAGCAATTCCTCCGCGTGGCGGCGCGCGGCTTCGCTCTGGCCGCCAAGCATGCGCGCCAGTTCCACCACGCGTTCCTTGCCCTCGATCCGCTGGATTTCCGTGAGCGTGCGGCCGGCTTTCACCTGCTTGGCCACCACGAAGTGTGCCGCCGCCGCCGCCGCGACGGGCGCGAGGTGCGTGATGACGAGCACCTGCCGCCGCCTTGCGATGGCCCGCATCTTCTCGCCGACCGCGCGCGCGGTTTCGCCGCCGACGTTCGCGTCCACCTCGTCGAACACGAGCACGGGGATTTCATCCTCGGCCGCAAGCACGGTCTTGAGCGCGAGCATCACGCGCGCGAGCTCGCCGCTCGATGCGATGGCCCGCAACGGACGCGCGGGCTCGCCGATGTTCGGCGCGAACTGGAATTCGACGGCGTCCAGTCCCGTGCTGCCGGGCGCGGACGCCGCGGCAAGCGCCACGCCGAAGCAGCACTGGCTGAAGCCCAGGTCGTTGAGCTGCGCGGTCACGGCCTTCGCGAGCCGCGGGATCAACTTGCGCCGCGACTTCGTCAGCTCCTCTCCCGCGCGGAGCAACCCGGTGTCGAGCCGGGCGAGTTGCGCGTTGATTCGGGCAAGTTCCCCGTCGCGCTGCTCGAGGCTCTGCAACTTGCGCCGCGCCTCGTCGCCGAACGCGAGCACGTCCGCGAGCGTCGGGCCGAACTTGCGGCGCAGCGAATGCAGGAGGTTGAGCCGCGCCTCGAGCTGCGCCAGTCGCCCGGGGTCCACCTCGACGCCGTCGGCGTAGCGCGTGAGTTCCGATTGCAACTCGCCCAGCGCGGCGGTGGCCTGGCCGTGCAACGCCGCGAGATTCGCGGCGGTGGAATCCACGCGCTGGAGCTCCATCAGCAGCCGGCCCACCGCGCCGGACTGGGTGACCACTGCATTGTCGTTTTCGCCAAGCCGCGCGGAGGCTTCGCGCGCGAGTTCGAGCAGCCGCGCGGCGTTGCTCGCGCGCTTGTGTTCCTGTCCGACCTGCTCGTCCTCGCCGGGCTGGAGCCGGGCGTCGGCGATTTCCTTCACCTGGAACCGCAACAGGTCGAGTTGCTGCGCGTAGGTTTTCTCGTCCACGATGAGCGCGGACTTCTCCGCTTCGAGCGCGGCGCGGCCGCGGACGAGTTCGGCGAAGGCGTCGCGCTGCGGCACGAGCCCGCCGAACGCATCGAGGATGGCGAGCTGGCGCGGCGCGTGCAGGAGCGACTGGTGGTCGTGCGGGCCGTGGATGTCCACGAGCCACTCGCCAAGCGTCACGAGCGCGGCGACCGTGGCGGGGGAGCCGTTGACGAACTGCCGGTTCGCGCCCGCGGCCGTGAACGCGCGCTTGATGACGAGCTGGCCGTCTTCGCATGGTTCGAGGCCGTTCTCGTGGAGAAACGCCTTGAGCGGTGCGCGAAGCCCCGACACGTCGAACACGGCCTCGACCGTGCAGGCATCCGCGCCCGCGCGAAGGAGCGTGCGGTCGGCGCGCTCGCCGAGCACGAGGCCGAGCGCGCCGATGAGGATGGACTTGCCCGCGCCGGTCTCGCCCGAGATGGCGACGCAACCGGGCTGGAGCTCGAGCGTGAGGTCGGCGACGAGCGCGAGGTTCTTGATGCGAAGCGTGGTGAGCACGGTTGACGGCGCTCATCTTTGTCGCGCGGGCGCGGGACGGCAAGGGGAAGTCGGCCGCGCGGCGTTGCGCCGGCCGGGCGCGGCGAATCTCCGCTTGTGGCGCGGCGCTTGACTGCTAGATTGCCGCCGCCATGCCCACGGTGCCGCACGATCCGGATGCCGCCCTCATGCTGCGCGTCAAGCGCGGGGACCGGCAGGCGTTCGAGGCGCTCGTGGAGAAATACAAGCAGCCGGTGGCGAACCTCATTTACCGGACACTGCCGGATGCGACCGAGGCGCAGGACCTGACGCAAAACGTCTTCATCCAGGTTTACAAGTCGCGGGAGCGTTACGAGGTGTCGGCGCGGTTCAGCACGTGGCTCTTCACGATCGCCCGTAATCTCTGCCTGAACGAAATCCGCCGGCGCACGCGGCACCCGGCCGATTCGCTGGACGTGACGCACCCGGAGCACGACGACCAGCCGTTGCGGCAGTTCGAGGACGTGCGGATGTTCGCGCCGCCCGACTCGGTGTTGCACGGCGAGCTTGAGGAGAAGATTCGCGAGGCGTTGACGGACCTGCCCGAGGTGCAGCGCACGGCCATCCTGCTGTTTCGCGAGGATCTCGCTTACGAGGAGATCGCGCGGATCCTCGAGTGCTCGCTCTCGGCGACGAAGTCGCTGATCCATCGCGGACGCGAGACGCTGCGGGCGCGGCTCAAGCCGTATTTGCGGACGGGCGAGTGGCGGGAGCGGGATTGAAGGCAACTTTGGCAGGCCACTGGTGATGACTTGTAGGCGACGATGAACGAACGCGAGATCCAAGACTTGATGGACGCGGCGAGGCGCCGGCCGTTGAACGCCGGCGATGAGGCGCGGCTGCGCGCGCACTTTTTGCTCCACCCCGGGGCGCAGGCCGCCTGGGAGGAACACCTGGCGCTGAGCCGGATGCTGGGGCGGCTGCCGGATGCGCCGCTCTCGCGCCATTTCACCGAGCGGGTGCTGGAACGCGTCGCGCCGGAGCAGCGGTCCGGTGCGCCGATCTTCAATTGGGAAGCCTGCCTCGCGTGGTTGCGCGGCACGCAATGGGCGCGCGCGGGCTCGATGGCCGCGCTCGCCGCCGCGGTGATTGTGATGAGCCAGCGGCACTACGACCAGTCGTCGCGGTTTGAACTCGCCGCGGCGCTGCAGGCCGTGTCGTCCGTCGCCAAGTTGCCGAGCGTCGACATGCTGAAGGACTTCGACGTGATCAACAGCCTCGGCTCGCTGACGCCCTCCGCCGACGTCGATCTGCTGAACGCCCTCGACCGCGACCCGAATTGATTCCGGATGAGCGCGCGCCTCGCCATCCTCGGTTGTTTCGTCGGTGCAGCCGTTGTTGCTGAAGCGCCGGCCCTTGGAAAGACCTGCCCGCGATCTTCCGACGGCAATGGCAATGGGCGCTGGACATCTGGAATCTTCGATGCGTCCGCGGACGGCTCGCCGCTCGACGGCTTCCGCAAGCTGCTTGCGATGGGCCCCGGGGAACGGCAGGCGGCCCTCGCGGAGAAGCCCGAAGGCCAGCGGAGTTTCCTCGCGGCCAAGCTGAAGGAATACGACGCGCTCGGGCCCGCGGACCGCGAGCTGCGCCTGCGCGTCACGCAACTGCGGTTCTATCTCACGCCGCTGCTTTACAAGAAACCCGAGGAACGCGCGGCCCGGCTCGACGCCATGCCGGCGGAGGACCGCCGGCTCGTCGAGGAGCGCCTCGAGCAGTGGGACAAGCTTCCGTCCGCCTTGCAACGCGAGGTCCGCGACAACGAGTGGTTCGTGCAGAACGTCGTCGGGTTTCAGTCCGGCACGCCCGCGCAGCAGAAGGAAATGCTGGACGCGATGCCGGCCGACCGCCGCAGCCGCATCGAACGCGACCTGGCGCGTTGGAACGGTTTCAGTCCCGACAAACGCCAGCGCATGCTCGCGAACTTCAAGCAGTTCTTCGAGCTGAACGAAAGGGAAAGGGCGCGCATCGTCAAGACCGTGCCCGGCATCGAGCGCCATCAGGTCGAGAAGACGCTGCTCGCATTTGAGAAACTGCCCGCCGAGCAGCGCACGATGTGCCTCGACGCGCTCAACCGCCTCTCGAAGATGACGCCGGACCAGCAGCTCCAGTTTTTCTCGAACGCCGACCGCTGGGCCAAGCTTTCCGAGGGCGAACGCGATGTCCTCCGCAGGCTCCTCACGCAGATGCCGCCGCTGCCGCCCGGCTACGGCGAACCGGCCACGCCGCTGCCCGTGCTGACGGGCCCGAAGCGTTGACGCGGAGCCGCGGTGGCCCGCTACTTCCCCGCGCTGAAGCCGCCGTCGATGATGAACTCCGTGCCGGTGACGAACGCCGACTCGTCGCTCGCGAGGTAGAGCGCCGCGGCGGCGATTTCCTCCGGCCGGCCCATGCGCCCGACCGCCTGCGTCGCGCACGCGTCGCGATACGCCGTCTCCGGGTCGGGATATTTCCTGAGCCACCCGGTCACGAACGGCGTCTCAACGCGGCCGGGACAGATGCAGTTCACGCGCACGCCGTCGGGCGCGTGGTCGAGGGCCATCGCCTTGGTGAGGCCGGCCACGGCGAACTTGCTCGTGCAATACGCGAGCCGGTCCTTCACGCCGACGACCGCGCCGATGGACGCAAGATTCACGATCGAGCCGCGCTTGCGCCCGATCATGCCCGCGATGAAAACTCGGGTGACGTTGAACACGCCGCGCACGTTGACGGAGTAAAGCCGGTCGAGGTCCGCGCCCGTGGTCGTGAGCATCGTGCCCACATGGCCGATGCCCGCGTTGTTCACCAGCACGTCCAGCGCGCCGCGGCGGTCGAGGACGGCTTTTGCCACGGCTTCGCAATCGGCTTCCTTCGTCACGTCGAGCGCGAGAAACTCCGCCTGGCCACCCGCGGCCGTGATGCGCGCGAGCGTCTCCGCCCCGGACGACGCGTCGCGGTCGGTGACAAACACGAACGCGCCCGCCTTCGCAAAGGTCTCGCTGATCGCCTGCCCGATGCCCGAGCCCGCGCCGGTGACGAGCGCGACCTTTTCCTTCAAGCTGAACATGCGCGCGAGCGTAGCGGCGCGGCAAACAGCACGGCAAGTGAACACTGCGCGGCGCGCCGGTCGGCGCGGGGCATCGCGCGGAGAAACAACCTTGCCATCGCCAGCACGCCTCCCTAGCGTCACGGCGAGGTTCGTGATGGGTTTCGCATGAGCAAGGCCGCCAAATCCAAGCCCGCCGAGAGCAGCCCGTTGATCTACGTCGTGGATGACGAGTGGATGATTTGCGAGATGGTGGGCAGCATCCTCGAGCCGGCGGGCTATCGCGTGCAGCTTTTCAGCGACCCGCGCATCGCGGCCGAGGCGTTCACCGCGGCCAAGCCCAAGCCCGACCTGCTGCTGACGGACTTCCGCATGGAGCCGATGAACGGCATGCAGCTCATCGCCCTGTGCCGCAAGAACACCGCCGGCATCCGCACCATCCTGTTCAGCGGGCAGATCGACGAGAGCTACGTGCGCACCCACGGTTTCAAACCCGACATGTTCCTCCGCAAGCCGTTCTATCCCGCCGCGCTCATCGCCCTCGTCGAGGGCATCCTCGCCAAGGATGCCTGAGCGGCGGCGTCCGCCCCGCCTCCCCTCGTAGTATTCAGTGTTCAACATCCTCTGTTCCGGCTAGTCTCTGAACGTCACACCTGCGGTTCCGGACACGGGAAACTCTTTTCGCCACCATGAACACCACCCGCCGTCATTTCCTCCGCCAGGCCTCCGCGCTCGCCGCGGGCGCCGCCACGTTTCGAATCGCCACCGGCCTGCGCGCGCAAAGTCCGAACAGCTCCTTCACCCTCGGCATCATCGGCCCCGGCGGCATGGGCACGAACTTGCTCAAGTCCTTCGCAAGCTTTCCCGACGTGAACATCGCCACCGTGTGCGACGTGGATTCCAAGCGCCTCGCCATCGCGCAGAAAAACGTCGAGGACGCCCAAAAGAAAGCCCCCAAGGGCGTCGGCGACCTGCGCCGCGTGCTCGAGGACAAGTCCATCGACGCCGTCGTCATCGCCACGCCCGACCACTGGCACGCGCCCGCGACCATCCTCGCGTGCGACGCCGGCAAGCACGTCTACGTCGAGAAGCCCGGCTCGCACAACATCCGCGAAGGCCGGCTGATGATCGAGGCCGCGCGCCGCAACCGCCGCGTCGTGCAAGTCGGCACGCAGAGCCGGAGCTCCGCGCACATGATGGCCGCCACCGAGAAGGCCCGCAGCGGCGCCATCGGCGATGTGCTCACCGTGCGCGTGTGGAACAACCAGCTTCGCCGCAACATCGGCAAGGCCGGGCCCTCGCAACCGCCCGAGCACCTCGACTTTGACACGTGGATCGGCCCCGCGCCGATGGTCCCCTACAAGGCCACGCTGCTCCACGGCATCTGGCGCTGGCAATACGCCTTCGGCACTGGCGACATGGGCAACGACGGCGTGCACGACCTGGACATCGGCCGCTGGGGCCTCGGCGCCGGCGACATCCACCCCAGCCGCGTCACCGCGCTCGGCGGGAAGTATTTCTTCGACGACGACCAGCAGTTCGCCGACACGCAGACGTGCATCTTCGAATACGACCTGCCGGCCGGGAAGAAGAAGCAGCTCATCTACGAGCAACGGCTCTGGGCGCCCTACAAGGCGCACGGCTTCGAGAACGGCGACGCGTGGTTCGGCACCAAGGGCCACATCGTCGGCGGCAAGGAAAGCGGCTGGGAACTGTTCGGCGAGCGCAACAAGTCCCTCGAAAAAGGCGAGGGCCGGCCGAACCTTGGAGCGCACAACCGCAACTTCCTCGACTGCATCAAGAGCGGCGAACGGCCCAATGCCGACGTGGAAATCCACCACTACTCCGCGTGCCTCTGCCACCTCGGCAACATCGCCACGCGCCTCGGCCGCACGCTCCAGTTCGACCCCGTGGCCGAGAAATTCATCGGGGACGCCGAGGCCAACAAACTCGTCACCCGCGACTACCGCAAAGGCGGCCATTGGGCCGTGCCCAAGGGCGTGTAGGGCGGGCTGACGTTCGCGGCGCTTGCGCCCGGCGCGGCGCGGATTAGTCTCCGGCGCCATGAACCAACGCTTTCGTCACGCTTGCGCCACGCTTCCCGCCGCTGCCGCCATGCTCTTTGCGGCAGCCGTCTTCGCCGCGCCCCAGCGCGCGCCGAACATTGTCATCATCCTAGCGGACGACCTCGGCTACGGCGACCTCGGCTGTTACGGGCATCCGAGCATCCGCACCCCGAACCTCGACCGGATGGCGGCGGAGGGGATGCGATTCACGCAGTTCTATTCCGCGGCCGAGGTCTGCACGCCGAGCCGGGCGGCGCTGCTCACGGGGCGGCTGCCCATCCGCAGCGGGATGTGCAGCGAGCAGTTTCGCGTGCTGCGCCCGCGCTCGACGGGTTGCCTGCCCGCGGACGAGATCACCCTCGCGGAGGCGCTCCAGGCGAAGGGCTACGCCACCGGCGTCATCGGCAAGTGGCACCTCGGCGTGTGGTCCATCAATCCCGAGGGCCACCCGCGCAGGCACGGGTTTGATTTCAACTTCGGCCTGCCGCACTCGAACGACATGGACGCGAACCCCGGCAATCCCAAGGGCGTGTCGGGCCGGCTCGACCAGGACGCGAAGTGGTGGAATTCGCCGCTGTATCGCAACGAGGAAATCATCGAGCGTCCCGCCGACCAGGCGCGCCTGACGAAGCGTTACACGGAGGAGGCCGTGCGGTTCATCCGCGAGAACAAGGCGCGGCCGTTCTTTCTCTACCTCCCGCACACGTTCCCGCACGTGCCGTTGTTCGCGTCGGCGGAGTTCCGCGGCAGGAGCGCGCGCGGGCTTTACGGCGACGTGGTGGAGGAGCTCGACGGGTCGGTGGGGCAGGTGCTGGACACGTTGCGCAAGGAGAAGCTCGACGACAACACGCTGGTGTTTTTCACCAGCGACAACGGCCCGTGGCTCATCATGGGGCTGGCCGGCGGCTCAGCGGGCTTGCTCAAGGAGGGCAAAGGCTCGACGTGGGAGGGCGGCATGCGCGTGCCGGGCATCGCGTGGTGGCCGGGGAAGATCAAGCCCGGCGTCACGCGCGAGCTGGCGGGGATGGTGGATTTGTTCCCGACGTGCCTCGCGCTCGCCGGCGCGCCGCTGCCCGCGGGACGTGTGCTCGACGGCGTGGATATGGCGCCCGTCCTTTTTGGCACGGGGCCGGGCAAGCGCGACTCGTGGCTGTTCTATCGCGGCGAGCGGCTCTACGCAGCGCGGCAGGGTCCGTGGAAGGCGCACTTCCTCACACGCGCGGGTTACGGCCAGGCCAAGGCCGACGAACACGCCACGCCGCAGCTCTACAACCTCGACGCGGACCCGGGCGAAGCGCACAACGTCGCCGAGCAGAATCCCAGGCCGATCGAGTCCATCGCAAAGATGGTCGAGGCGCACCGCGCGACGCTCGGGCCGTTCAAGACGCAGCTTGAAGGAGTGGTGCAGCCGGTGAAGTGACTCCCGTTCGCGCTCCTAGTCCTTCGCTGAAAACTCGACCCGGCAGGGGACCACGGGGCGATCAGGATCAAGATCAGGAACAGAAGGCTGCTGGAGCGTCGCGCAACCTCACACCTGAAACTGCAACTGGTGCAGCTTGCGATAGACGCCGTCCTTCTCCACCAACTCCGCATGCGTGCCCGTCTGCACGATGCGCCCTTGGTCCATCACCACGATGAGGTCCGCGCGCTGGATGGTCGAGAGCCGGTGCGCGACGCAGATGGTCGTGCGGCCTTTCATCAAGTCTTCGAGCGCGGCTTGCACGGCTCGCTCCGACTCGTTGTCGAGCGCGCTCGTCGCCTCGTCGAGCACGAGGATCGGCGCGTCCTTGAGGATGGCGCGGGCGATGGCGAGCCGCTGGCGCTGGCCGCCGGAAAGGGTGACGCCGCGCTCGCCAATGACGGTGTCGTAACCCTGCGGCTTGTCGACGATGAACTCGTGCGCGTGGGCGTGACGCGCGGCGTCCTCGACCTCGCCGTTGCGCGCGCCGGCGCGCCCGAGCTCGATGTTCCGGCGGACGGTGTCGTTGAAGAGGATGGTCTCCTGCGTGACGAGCGCAATCTGGTTGCGGAGCTCGCGCATTGAAACATCGCGCACGTCCACTCCGCCGATGCGCACCGCGCCGCGTTGCGGGTCGTAGAAACGCAGCAGCAGGTTTGTGAGCGTGGTCTTGCCCGCGCCGCTCGCACCGACGAGCGCGACGAGCTGGCCGGGCTTGACGGTGAGGTTGATCCCGCGCAGCACGGGTTTCTCCTCGTAGTCGAACTCGATGTCCTCGAACCGGATCTCCGCGCCCGCGGCGGCGAGCGGCCTGGGCTGCGCCGGGTCGCGCACGGCGGGGGCGACGTCGAGCAGCTCGAACACGCGTTGCGTCGAGGCGCGCGCCTGCTGGAGCTGGCCGGGCAGGCGGCTGATTTCCTTGATCGGCTGATACATCGCAAAGATGCCGAGCACGAACTGGAGGAAGTCGCCCGGCGTGCTGCGCGACACGAGCGCGACGTAAAGCAGCAGCATCGCCACGCCGACCGCGCCGAGGAATTCCATCAGCACCCCGGGAATCTCCAGCGAGCGGATGACGCGCATGTATTGGGCGATGTAGCGGGCGCTGGTCTCGCGGAACCGCGCGAGCATGGACGGCTCGAGATTGTAGGCCTTCACGACGCGGTTGCCCGTGAACGTCTCCTGCATGTGGCTGGTGAGCTCCGCGAAGTTTTGCGAGATCGCCTCGGAACCCTTCCGCACCTTGCGGCCGTAGACGATGATCGGCACCGCCACCGCCGGCACGACGATGAGCGAGATGAGCGTGAGCTTCGGCTGCTGGGCCAGCAGCACGAGCAGCAGCGCGGCGACGGCGACCGGGGACTTGATCATGACCGGCAACGTGATGCTGAGCATGCGCTGAAGCTGCGTGGTGTCGTTGCTGATGCGCGAGATGAGATCGCCCGTGCTGGTCTTGTGGAAGAATCCCGCCGAGAGGTTCTGCAAGTGGTCGAAGAGGTCCGACCGCAAGTCCATGAGCGCGCGGACCGAGACCCATTGCAGCAGGTAGAAATTCAGATAGGCGCACGTGCTCCGCACGAGCATCACCACGGGGATCGACAGGACCGCCACCACGATGCCCGTCGTCGTGGCGGAGCCCGACTCCGGGAGCATCGGCGTGAGCCAGTCCACGAGGCCGCGGAAGAACGCGGGCGCCTTGGCGAGTTGCTCGGCGAGGGGCGCGGCGCCGGAGCCGGGGAAAACCCAGTCCACCACGAACTTCACCACGAACATCAGCACCGCGTTGCACAGGCCGAAGCCGATGCCGCACGCGATGCCCAAGGCCATGCGGCCCCGGTAAGGCCGGGCGTAGGCGAGCAGCTTGCGGAGGAACACGAGCACGCCGTGAGTATGCCGCGCTGCGCGGCCATCGGCGAGGGATTTTAAGGAACCGGGCCGCGCGCCGTGGACGACATCTCACGGCACCGTCGTGCGATACTTCACACCCTCGGGCACGGGGGAAGACCTCACATTCCCATGACCTGATAGCCGCAATCCACGTAGAGGACCTGCCCGGTCGTGGCGGCCGCGCCGTCGCTGGCGAGGAAGACCCCCGTGGCGCCAAGCTCGTCGGGCAGCACGTTGCGCTTGAGCGGCGAGTGGGCCTCGTAGTGCTTGAGCATGTCGCTGAAGCCCGCGATGCCGCGGGCGGCGAGCGTGTTCACCGGGCCGGCGCTGATGCAGTTGACGCGGATCTTCTGCGGGCCGAGATCGTAGGCGAGGTAGCGGCAGGAGGCTTCGAGCGCGGCCTTCGCCACGCCCATCACGTTGTAATGCGGCACGACCTTCTCCGCGCCATAGTAGCTCATGGCGATGATGCTGCCGCCGTTGGTCATGAGCGGCGCGGCCCCGCGCGCGAGCGCGACGAGCGAGTAGGCGCTCACGTCGTGCGCCACGCGGAACGCCTCGCGGCTGGTGCCGACGAAAGTCCCTTCGAGCGCCTCCTTCGGCGCGAAGGCCACCGAGTGCAGCATCAAGTCCAGCCGGCCGAACCGCTGCCCGACCTCCGCAAACACGCGCTCGATATGATCGTCCTTGGTGACGTCGCACTCGAGAATCGGCGTGTCGGGGCCGAACGCGCCCGCGAGGTCCTCGACGTTTTCCTTCAGGCGCTCGCCCTGATACGTGAAGGCGAGGCGCGCGCCGGCCCTGTGCCACGCTTGCGCGATGGCCCACGCGATGGACCGCTTGTTGGCGACGCCGAAGACGATTCCGAGTTTGCCCTGGAGCAGTGACATGGCTGCAGATTTGTTCCGCGCGAAAGGATGGGGCGAAGCCAAGTCCCGTGGCAAGGGGCGTTTTGGCGGGGCGCGGCGGCGCGCTCCACTTCCGCCCAACGTGAACTTCAACCCCGGAACTTCGCGTTGCCCCGCGGAGTCCGCGCCTTGCGTTCCACTTCCGAGGTTTGCCCTTCCGCCGTGCTTCGTCGCCTGCTACAACCCGCGCATGTCGCCCGACTTGACGCTTGGCTTCCTCGGCGCGGGCAAGATGGCCGCCGCGCTCGCGAAGGGATTCATCCGCGGCGGCCTCGCCGAGGCCGGGCGCGTCGTGGCGAGCGACATCGTGGCGGCGGCCCGGGAGACGTTCGCGCGCGAGGTCGGAGCGCGCGTCACCGCATCGAACTCCGACGTGGTGCGCATGTCGCGCGTGCTCGTGCTCGCCGTGAAGCCGGACCACGTCGCCCCCGTTCTCGGCGAGGTCGCGCCCTCATTCACCAGGGAACACCTCCTGATCTCCATCGCCGCGGGCATTCCCACCGCGAGGATCGAATCCGCTCTCCCGGCCGGGTCGAGGGTCATACGGGTGATGCCCAACACCCCGGCGCTCGTCGGGGCATCGGCGTCAGCCTTCGCACCCGGGCGCCACGCCACGGGCGAGGACGCCTCGCTTGCGATGAAACTTTTTTCCTCGGTCGGTGTCGCGATGCAGTTGAAAGAGACGCTGCTTGACGCGGTCACCGGGCTCAGCGGCAGCGGGCCGGCGTATGTGTTCACGGTGATCGAAGCCTTGAGCGACGGCGGCGTGGCCGCCGGCCTGCCGCGCGACGCGGCCACAAAGCTCGCGGCCCAGACGGTCTTCGGCGCGGCCAAGCTGCTGCTGGAAACCAGCCAGCATCCCGGCGCGTTGAAAGACGCCGTGACGAGCCCCGGAGGCACGACGATCGAGGGGCTGCACGAACTGGAGCGCGCCGGCGTGCGCTCGGCGTTCATCAGCGCCGTGCGCGCGGCCGCGGACAAGTCGCGCAAGCTCGGGCAGTCCTGATTTCCCGGATTCAGAAACCGAATTCGACCGCGCCCAACCCGGAACCGAGATGGCCTTTCCCACACCCACTGAAAAGCAAGGCCGCGTGCTTTGGTTCAGCCTGACCGCCCTCGCGGTGGCCGTGCTGCTCGCGCTGCTCGGGCTGTTGTTGTGGGGGCTCGGCTTCGTGATCAACAAGCTCACGCCCGTGCTGTTGCCGCTCGCCATCGCGGGCATCCTCGCCTACCTGCTCGACCCGGCGGTGGATTTCTTCGAGCGCGCGCTGCGCATCCCGCGTGTGCGGGCGATCATCCTTGTGTTCTTCCTCGCGCTGATGCTGGTGCTGATGCTGCTGGCGTTCGTGGTGCCGAAGATCGTGGTCGATGCGGGCGACCTCCTCGACAAGCTGCCGGGCTATGCGAAGGACTTCCGCGAGAAATTCAGCGAATGGCTCGCGCAGTCCAAACTCGGCTCGCAGGCCAAGCACGTGTGGGATTTGCAGGCCGGCGAGAATGTTCAGAAATGGCTCACGAACGCCGTGCCGGTCGCGTCGGCGTGGCTGATCGAGAATCTCTCTCGCGTCGCCTCGTGGGCGGGCTACGTCATCGGCCTCGCGCTGGTGCCGGTGTATGTTTTCTACTTTCTGTTCGAGAAGGCCGGCATCGCGAAGAGCTGGACCGAATACCTTCCCGTCCGCGAATCCAAGTTGAAGAAGGAACTGGTCTTCGTGCTGCAATCCGTCAACGACTGCATCGTGGTGTTCTTCCGCGGACAGATTCTCGTATCGATGTGCACGGGCATGTTGCTGGCGATTGGCTGGTCGTTCGCCGGCCTCAACTACGCCGTCGTGCTCGGCGGAATGGCCGCGGTGCTCTGCATCATGCCCTACATCGGCGCGACGATCACCCTGGTGACGGCGCTCGTGCTGGCCGCGGTGCAGTTCACGCACTGGACGCAGTTCGCCGGCGTGCTGAGCGTTTATGTGGTGGTGCAGCTGCTCGAGGGGTTCGTCTATTCGCCGAAGATCATCGGCGACCGCGTGGGACTGCACCCCGTGAGCATCATCATCGCGCTCATGGTCGGCACGACGCTGCTCGGCGGCGTGCTCGGCGGGTTGCTCGCGATTCCACTCACCGCGGCGCTTCGCACGCTGATGTTTCGTTACGTGTGGCGGCGGCAGGACTCGGCCGCGGGGGATGCGTAAACTCGATTCATGAAGCAGCCGCGATCTCCGTGACGCGCGGCGTCGTTCAGTGCGAGTTCACTGCGATCGGGCCGCCGTTTCGGACAATTCCGGGTGACGAATCTTCCCGCCGAGGTTCGCGGCCCAGACCATCAGCGCGACAGCCGTCAACAGAAGCCCGAGCACGGCGCAGCACATCCAATTCGGGAGCGGCGACCGCCGTCTCCAAATGAGTCCCGCCAGTGCGGCCACGCCGGCGATGAACAGCGCAGTGAAGGCTTTTGCCGCAGCCTCGTCATGCGGTTCGATCCAAGCCGCGTTCACCCCGGGCAGGTTTTTCACGGCATCCGCCGCGGACTCCCCGGTGAAGTAAGCTGGAAAGCACGACAGCGTGACCAGCACCACCGCGCCCAAGGCTGTGCGCTTGAGTTCGTCACTGCGCCGGACCAGGGACCACAGGAGGAGGAGCGCGGCGAAGACCGCGCCGACCACAGGAACGTGGTTCAGCACGAGATGCCAGTGCGCGGCGTTCATGCGGCGAGCGTATCGGGCGTCATTCAGCGCGTCCACACCCGTGCGCGGCCATGGGAACGGCGCGCACGTGTATCCGATTGTTGCGGACGCAGGCGCGGACGCCCCCATCACTTGAGCAACGGCCGCAGCCGCGCCCACGCAAGATGCGCGTCGCGCAGCGATTCGATGCGGGCGAGGAGTGGGATGGGGAAAGCTCAGGCCAGCGGCGGAGCGCGCGGACCGGCGGGCGCGGAGGTATCTGCGGGCGGTGATGCGTTGTTGGCTCGCGGCGACTCGATGTGCGGAGCCAGCGAAGGGGGCATCCATTCGGACCGTCGCTGCGCGTCGAACGGCGGTGCAACGTGGAGCGCGTCGCGCTTGGCGAGGAACTTGGACTCGTGGTCCGTGGCGAAGTGGTGGTGGTCCGTCTCCGTCCCGTGATCGTGGTGGTGATTGCCGGCTTGGAATTCCGGATGGGTTCCTCCCTCGACGGGTTGGCAGTGCGCGGGTCGCGGCCCGGCTCACTTCGTCCCGGTGGAAATCACGTTCATCCGCCGGAGCTTTCGCGAGAGGCCGAGCGCGAAGTTGCGCATCACGGCCATGCCGAGGTGCGGCTCGCGTTGCGCCAGTTCCTGGAACGCCGCGCGCCGGATGGTGAGCAGGATGGTCGGTTGCGTGGCGGTCGCCGTGGCCACCCGCGCCGCGCCGTCGAGAAACGCCTGTTCGCCGAACAACTCGCCCTGCGACACCGCGCCGATGGGCTCCGTGTTGTCCTCCAGCGCGATGCTCACGGAGCCGCGCATGACCACGAACGCCTCGTCGCACGAGTCGCCCCGCCCGAAGACGCGCTCGCCCGGCCGGTAGAGCTTCTGCACGAAGAGCCGCGCGACCTTGCGCAGCTCGCCATCGCCGAGCCCGTCGAAGAACGTCAGGCCCCGCAGCAGGTTGATGAGCGCGACGCCCAGCCGGTGATCCGCGAGGCTGCCCTCGATCACGCGCACAATCTGATGCGCGTGGCTCGTCACCGGGTTTTGCTGCACCGTGCAAACGACGTTCAGCTTGACCATCTTGACCACGTCCGTGTGCGCGCCGTCCCGCACGTGGAACGCGGGCAGGTAGGCCACGGGCACAAAGCCGAGTTGCTCCGCGCTCTTCAGCAGCCGCGGTGCGGTCGTCAGGATGTCCGCCTCCACGTAGGCCACGCCCGGTTCGCGGTGCGCCGCATCCACCACGTGTGCCAGCAGCGCGCCCATCGTGAGGTCGTCCGTGCTGAAGCCGTCCACCAGCCGCACGCAACTGTCGATGTCATCGAGATAGTGCCGCAACCCGCCCACCACCATGCCGGCGCGCCGGGCGATCGTGGCCTTCAGCGGGTCGGGGCTGGTCGCGATGCGCATCAAGCCGAAGCCCCAGTTGAACGAGCCCGAAATCTCCACCGGCGGGTTGCTCGATTTCGCGCCGTGAAGTTCCGCCTCGAACTCCGCGCTCGTCGCCGGCGCGAACGCCACCTCGGTCTTCAACGGGTAGCCCGTCGCGCCATCGCGCGCGCTGGGCGCGCCGCTGATGTTCAGGTTCGCGAGCGCCGCGCCCGCGAGATCGACGATTTGCGGAAGCGATTCGGAGAGCGGCGCGCGCTGGCTCAACCTCGCGCGCGCGGGTCTCGCATAAAACAAAATCTCCTCGCGCGCCTTGTGCACGTGCTTGAGCGGCTGGAACCCGACGCACACGCAACCGTGTGTTTCGAAGAGCACCTGTTGCGCGTTGTCCGACGCGAGCACCCGCGCGACGACCATCTGTTTTCTTTGTTCGCAGAGGTCGAGCACGCTTTGGAGCAGCGCATCCGCCGCGCCGTTCGCGAAGCTCGACTCGCGGAAAAGATTTCGTCCGAGATTCGCGACCGGTGTCTCGGTGGGGGATGGCGGGTTGAGCACGGAAAGCGTCGCCGCGAGTTCGCCGTCCGTCTCCGCGACCCACGTCTCGGCATCGTCCGCACGCCACTGTCGCGTCGCGCGGTAAAGTCTCTCGGGATCTTTTTCACCGCCCCCGGGAACGGCCGCGGGTTCGAGATGGGTCTTGATCCACTCCTCGTCGTAGACATGCGGCGCGGGGTGCGCGTCGCCGAGCGTCGCGCGAAGAAGTGCGAGCCATCGGGGCGCATCCGCGGCGTTTGCTTTTCGGATCGTGGCCGGCATGCGTGTGACGGGACCTTGGCCTTCCTTGTTGCCCGTCGCGCCGTGCCCGCGGCAGGACTCGAACCTGCACGATGTTACTCACTAGAACCTGAATCTAGCGCGTCTGCCAATTCCGCCACGCGGGCTGCGTCGCTCCGGCGCCTGCTGGAAGGTCTCGCCCGGTGCCCCGTAGCTAAGCCGACGCGTTTGGGCCGCGCAAGTGAAAAGCCCCGCCGCCCCGACACGCGCCGCCGCGGTCAACCCCGCCCATCCGTCGCGCCGCGCCGGCCCGGGCGCGCCCGGTCTGACGCGCAGAACCACCCGGAAACACCCGGGCCATGCATGACGCGCACCCGCCCGGCGACCGCGCCGATTCGTCGGGCGAGAGCAGGAGCCAGCCGTTGAAATCCACTGTCTTTTCGGGCCCGGTGATGAGGTTTACATCCGCAAAAAAAAAGCGTTTAAGTTCTTGACCTGCCAGCCACCTGCACAGATAACACGCGCGGTTACCGAAGCCTCCATTTCAGAAAGCAACGCCATGAAGATCATTTGCGTTAGGATTTTTGCCGCTGCGGCACTCCTCCTCGCGCCACTCGTCGCACACGCGCAACCCACCGGCGGCATCGTCGCCGGGGGCGCCGCCAACGCGACGATTGGCACCGCAGGCAGCGTCACCACCGTCAATCAATTCGCCGACCGCGCGATCATTGACTGGAGCACCTTCAACATTGGCGCGGGCCACACCGCCCTCTTCAAGTTCCTCGGCTCCGCGGGCGCGAACTCCGCCGTCCTCAACCGTGTCGACGCCGCCGGCGGCCTCTCGCAAATCTATGGAACGCTCCGCTCCGAACTCGGCAACGGCTCCGTCGGCGGCACGGTTTATCTCATCAACCCCAGCGGCATCGTCGTCGGCCCCGGCGGTGTCATCAACGTCGGCTCCTTCGTCGGCTCCACGTTTGACCTCGGCCTCGACCGGCTTTCCGCGAACGCCAATTTCCTCAACGCGTCCACGCTCACCCTCTCCGGAAATTCCCTCAGCGGCATCGACAACCAGGGAACCATCTCCGCCCTCGGCGACGTCTTCCTCATCGCGCACACCGTCCGCAACTCCGGAAATATTTCCGGTGACAACGTCGGCCTTGTCGCCGCGAACGTCGTCGAGCTCCGTCCCGCGAACATCGTCGCCTCGGGCGGCGAGCGCATCTCCGTCATCGCGGGTCAGTCCACCGAGGACAGCTACGACGGCGTCATCAACTCCGGAACCATTTCCGCCGTCACCGCGGAGCTCAAGGCCGCCGGCGGAAATATTTACGCGCTCGCCATCAACAACGGCGGAGTCGTTCGCGCGCAGACCGTCGTCCGCGACGGCGGCAGGATTTTCCTCAGCTCGTCCGGCGGCACGGTCATCAACACCGGAACGCTCGACGCGTCCGGCACCGCTCCCGGCGCGACCGGCGGTCACGTCCAGGTCACCGGCGGCCAGGTCGGCCTCGCCGGCAACGCGCTCGTCACCGTCAGCGGCGACGCCGGCGGCGGCACCATATATATAGGTGGTGGTTTCCAGGGTGCGAACCCCGACGTTGAGAACGCCCGCGCGACCTTCGTCGGCAGCGAGGTCAGGCTCCTCGCCGACGCCCTCACCTCCGGCAACGGCGGCACGGTGATCGTCTGGTCCGACGAGGTCACCCGCTTCTACGGCCACATCAGCGCCCAGGGCGCCAACGGCGGCGATGGCGGCTTTGCCGAAATCTCCTCCCACAACGTCCTCATCTTCGACGGCACCGCCGACGTCACCTCCTCCGCCACCCTCCGCGGGTCCATAAACTCAGGCTCCGACGTCGCCCCCGGTCGCTCGGGCACCGTCCTGCTCGACCCGCTGCATGTCATCATCGCCGACGCGGGACCCGATGATGCCAATGTCATGACCAGCCCGCAGAGCCCCGAGGGCGTGCTTTTCAGCGTCCCCGACACCACGTCCACCATCACCATCTCCGACGAGGCGATCGAGGCGCTCACAGGCAGCTTCGAGATTCAGGCCCGCGACAGCATCACCATCAACCAGTCGCTCGTCCTCGGGAACCTGGGCACCGGCGAGACCGGCACCTTCCGGGCCGGCGGTGACATTACCGTGAGCCCGGGCGTTTCCATCACCACGGCGGCGGGGGGCAACCTGAGCTTCATCGCCTCTGATGTCGGCGGCATCGACTCCCCCACCGCCACCATCACCATCAACGACGCCGACATTGGCGCGGCCAACACCTTCTCGGTGAGCTTCCTGAACAGTGGTTCCGGCGGCGTGGTCATCGCCACGGGCGGCACGCCCACCGTCAACGCCAGCGCCACCATCAGCTTCAACTCGCCCCTGACCATCAACCAGAACACCACGTTCGGCTCCGGCAGCACCACGGTCAGCTTCACCTCCGTCACCGGCATGTCGTCGCCCTCGCTCAACGTCAGCGGCAACGCTTCCTTCATCGGCGATGCCATCACCCCGTTCGTCGTCACCGGCCTGAGCACGCTCACCGTGAGCGGCGGCACCACCTTCGGGCAGGGCTCCATCACCTCAACCGGCACGCAGACCTTCACCGGCGCGTCCTCCCTCACCGGCAACGTCACCATCAACGCGGGCGCGGGCAATGTGAACTTCACCGGTGCCATCAGCGACGACGGCACCGGGCGCTCCCTCACCATTTCAGGGACCGCCGGCACCACCACGTTCGGCTCCACCGTCGGCGCGGGCGGTGCCCGCCTGAGCACGTTGTCCGTCAGCGGCCCCGTCAGCATCGCCAACAACATCTTCACCACCGGCAACCAGACCTACACCGGCGCCGCCACCATCACGGGCGACGCCAACCTCGATTCCAGCACCGGCACGGTCACCTTCTCCAACACGGTCAACGGCACCACCGATGGCGGGCAGTCCTTGACCGTCACCGGCAACGGCTCCTTCGCCAGCACCGTCGGCGCGGGCATGGCGCTCGAGTTCCTCACCGTCACCGGCGCGGCCAGCATCGCCAACAACATCACCACCAGCACCACGGGCGGCGGCACGGCCAACCAGACCTTCCAGGGCGCGGTCACCCTCGCCGGCAATGCGATGCTTACCAGCACCGGCGGCGGCGCCATCAACTTCCAGAGCACGGTGAACGGCGCGTTCAACCTCACCGTCAACACCACCGGCGCCACAACCTTCGGCGGCAGCGTCGGCGGCAACGCGCCCCTCACCACCATCACCACCGATGCCGGCGGCACCGTCACCTTCGGCAGCTCCGCCCCCGTCACCGTCGCCACCACCGGCAACCAGACCTACAACGAAGCTGCCACGCTCGCGCAGAATACGACCATCACCGCCGGCACCGGCACGGTTTCCTTCGTGTCCACCATCGCGGGCGGCGCCAACAACCTGAGCATCGCCGCCGACGGCATTGACTTCGCCGACGCTGTGAATGGCACCGGCGCCATCACCCTGCAGGGCGGCGCGGCGGGCACCACGGTCGGCGTCTTCGGCGCGGCCGGCACGCTCCTGTTGACCACCGCCGAGATCGCCTTCATCGCGGACCAGCACTCCTCCATCACCATCGGCCGCACGGACGGCACCGCCGCCGTCACCGTCGCCGCCGGCACCTTCACGGATCCCGTGGTCATCCGGGCGGACGGCATGGGCGGCTCCGTCGTCACCACCGACACCATCACCGGCACTGGCGAGGCCAGCGTGACCCTGAACACCACCGGCGCCACCAGCGGCACCATCAGCCTCGGCGGCAACATCACCGTCGCACTGACCGCAGGCACCGGCATCACCCTCAACGGCAACGTCACCCTCACCGCCAACTCGGTGCTCACCACCGGCAACGCGAACATCGTCGTCAACAACAACATCGCCGGCGACTTCAACCTCACCTTCACGGACGGCGGCGGCAACACCACCGTCCAGGGCACCATCGGGGAGGGCGCGGGCACGCAGCTTAACACCCTCGCCTTCACCGGCGGCGGTGGAACGACGACCCTCAACGGTGGCAGCGTCCGCACCGACTCCAACCAGACCTACAACGACAACGTCGTTATCGGCGCCGACACCACCTTTACCGA